>DYRQ01000065.1 GCA_020718645.1 Verrucomicrobium spinosum | reverse complement strand
ACGCACGGCAGGCTCGGGGTCTTTGGCTGCTTTGAGCAAAACTTGGAGCAACTCATTTTTTCGAGTAGCGCCTGAACTCAGGGCGTGGATGGTATTGAGGCGAACCTCGGGGTTGGTGTCAGACGCCATTTGTTCAATGAGTTTGAGCGCAGAGGGGGAGACACCAGCCAGTGCACCCATCCATTCCAGTGCAGCCGATCGAATAGCTGTGTCGGAATCCATGCACGCAATGCGCAAAGCTTCTGCTGCGCCCGGCACATTCTTGCGGACATTCTCGGCTGTCGCCGCCACGGCCTCGACGACGCGGGAGGGCTCTGCTTGGTAAATGATCTCGAGGGCTTTGCCTTGGTCTGCGCCAAAGGCGGCAGAGAGCGCTTGGCGAGCTGCCTCGAGAGTGTTTGGGGATCCTTTGCCAGTGGCAGAGCACAGGAGGCGCATCACCGCCATATCTTTTTTCGCGGCTTCCGAGAGTGTTCCCAGAGCGGTGCAAATTGGTGCCAAAGCCTCTTCCTGCGTTGCCGTGGCTGTCCCCAACGCAGCGCCAAGTGCTGAAGGGGATTCGGAGAGCAGTAGCAGTGTTTCTGACATCTTGTCAGCAGGACTTTGGAGCAGGGTTTGAAGTAAGGCAGCTCCCGCCTGACCGTGTTCGAGCACGGTGGCTTGTCCGAGGAACCGCACTCTTTCTGCCCATTCAGGTGATGCGATCTCCGCACTGGCTAGACGCTCGGCAGCAGAGAACGCTAGAGCCGATTTGACCATCGCATGTTCATCGCCAGACAAGCTGCCTCGAGCATTGGCTGCCTCGGTATCATCGAGCATGGAGGGAGCTGTGAGGCCGAGCACGGAGGCCGCACGCACGACGGGGTCGGAGTCACTGGATGCCACTACTACCAACTGCGCCAGAGCGGGGTGCCGAGAAATGGCCAAAACCCGACCTGTAGCAGTCGTGAATATAGAGCGCTGCGCGACGGTTCCTTTTTTCACCATGGCAGAGACCACGCTCAGAGCTAGCTCCTGTGAAACGGCTGTTTTGCAGAGTGCCTCGGCTGCCTGGTGGGATAAAGTGCTGTTTCCCGATGAAGCGGCGACGGACAAGGCCGTAAGTGCCCCCTTATGGCCAGTGACAGCTTGGTCGGCCAGTTCGGTGAGGAGAGGAGCAGTATCGCCGCCGGGTGCGAAAAGTTTTTTAGCGGCAGTCCCAGCGCCGCTCTCAGCAGTGTCCAAAGCCGTCACAGCCGCGTCAGTGAGCGCCTCATGGGTCAGGGCACTCGCCGTGAGAGAGGAAGCTCCCGGAGATCCTGATAATACCTTGGGAGCAGCGGAGGCGATCCCTTGTTGGATGATGGGCAGGAGATCTGGGTTGGATGATGCCTTGATGATATCTTGGATCAAATTGGGATAATCGCAGGCGGCAGAGAACCAAGCCGCCAGTGCCGCAGGGGTGGACGAGGTCGAAGCAGAGAGGATTTTGTCGGTTGCTCTGGGATGTCCGAGACTGCGGGAGAGGTTGGCATGCCATGCCGAGAGTTCAGGGTTATTCCATGAGGCTATGGCGGAACGCAGGTGGTGTTCTGCGCGGATGTTGCTGTGTTCGCTGGCGTCCGCATCGCGGCGGGCGGATTGAGCTATTGGGTGGTTGGCCATCGAAGGTCGGTAGAAGACCGCCAAGGCGGCACTCTTCATGCGTGGATTTTCCTCCGCCCATGCTGCCAGAGCTATTTCTTCCAGTGATGGCGCCGGGTTCTTGGCATCCGCCACAGCCAACAATAGCCGTTCTTTGCCGAGCTGTTTTTTCTCAATGGCAGACAGGATCAGGGCGAGAGATGGAGGGGTGCTCGCACTCCTTTCCAGCAAAGCGGCTAAGAGTTTTTCCGCATGGGGCGTGGCAGGTGAATTATCAGCCAGAGCCAAGGACGATACCTCTTGGGCAGTAGCATCGCCTTTCCCAACGGCCTCAGCGAGTGCGGTAGCGGCAGTCGTGACATCGGCAGGGGCGGTCTTGAGCCAAGTAGATAACCCTTCTCCCACTGCGGGGGTGAAGGCTTTGGACATGGCTTGGACAGCGGCACTCGACACCTCGGCATCGGCTTGGCGGGTGGCCAGATACAATACGAATACAGCTCGGGGATTCGATTGAGAAAAGGGCTTGCCCTGCTCGGCGACCATATCGAGCACCAATTTTTTCGCTGCTGTTGCCCCTGCAGCAGAGGTGGCGGCGATGACTTGACCCAAAGCTTCAGGCGAGAGTTTTGAGAGCGAATCGCGCACGAGTTTTTGGTCGTCCCCTTGCGTTTTTCCCATCTCCTGCACGAACGCGGGAATGGCTTGTGGGTGTCCCATGTTAGAGGCCAGGACAAAATAATTCACCATCTCGGCAGGATCGAATCCCCCTTTGCAAATCTGCGCGATACGGAACGCTGCTTCCGCGCGTTGCTGCGAACTCAAATCGTTGTTTTTTGCCAGGCCGACAAGCTCGGTCATATTGACAGCTTCCGCATCTGGGATGATGACCGCAGCCTGGCGGGAGGCTGGAGCCGAATGAGATAAATTCTGGCCGACAAAAAATAAGGCGGCAACTACGCAGATGAATTGCAACATGAAGCACAATCTACGGAGTAGAGAGACTTATGCCAATGCGAAAACAGCTCTCTATCAGTAGGAAAAACACTCATTCTAGTAATGGGCTTAGCTGGTAACCTTTTTGAAAAAACTTGTCGTAGCAGCTAGGAAGTGGTGTTCACCGCTTGTGAAGCCACTTGGCCAGATCGATGATCAGGTAGGTATCATCGCTGTAAATCACAGCCTGTTCCGGAGGGTGAGACAGCAGAAGATCATTCAAAGAAAGAGACGCCCATCGTGCGAGGTTCTCGTCGCGGAAAGGTTGGATATAAGCGCCAACCTCCCGCCAGTCGTCAGCGTATTTAGCGCGGGTCACGACCAAGTGCGTAACTGATCTGTGCTCTGCGTAGGCAACAAGCGTAGCTAGATCGGTGGCATAGAGAGCGGAGAAAGTGTCGCGTGTCCGATCTTTGGCATCCTGCCACAGGGGCCAGAGCCAGCAGAGGTCGGTCTCGAAGCTGCACACCACAGCACGACCGCACCAGAAGGGTATGCCTGAGACATCCTTCGGATGCCCAGCCAGACGGGAGTCTAGAGGCAAGGTTTTGATGAAGTCATAAAAGGCAGCGGTCTTAGCGTAATTGGTGTTCATCGCTTTTTTACCTCGGATGCCATCTCCGGAGAGTATGAACACAGAGGCTATGAACCCAACAGCAACCAGTGCGCGAAGAGTATCGCGGCGGTGGGTGTCGGACATCTTTTGTCCTAGGTATCCGATTCCACCTGCAAGGGCGGCGATACCGGTGGCGCAGAGGCCGTAGTCGAGGAGTCGTTCGGGGATGTGCAGTTTGAAAGCCGTGTAGGTAGCCGCAGCATGGCAGAGCAGGGAGGCAGAGGCCAAGCCCACAGCAGGCCATGGCAGTGGCATCCAGCGGAGTGCGTAGGCGGCCAAGAGCAGGCAGGCGAGCACGGATAACGGCTGGGGATAGACAGAGTTATACCACTTTTGGCGGAGGGGTAGGGGGGAGGTAGTTTTGGGTTCGGGTCGCAGGGGCTCCCAAAATTTTGAGAGTGCCGACTGCCATGGCCAAGCAGGTTCCAGAGGCAACACTTTGCTGCGCCCCCCATCGTGAAAAGAAGGGTCAGCTTGTGCCTCAGCCAGGGTAGGAAGGCGGTTGATAGGTTGGAGCCAAAGTTTGAAACCGAAGATCGTCGTGGCGCTGATAGCGGTCACCACAAGCAGACGGGTAGCAGGGAGCCACCAGCGCGCAGCGCGATCACGCCACATCTCGGCAGCTACCACAAAACCTTCTGCGACGATGGCCAATAAAAACGCGGCAGGATAAGTCAGGGCAGCCAAGCAGACTGAACCGCCCCTGATACGAGGTGAACCGCAGGCGGCAGCGGCGATCCAGAGCAGCAGCACAGGCATGCCAAAACCCCTCTGCAAACCGCCATTGGTGCGCCCTGCAATCCATGAACTGTGCAAGGCAAGATAGAGGAGTAGGCAGGCGGCAGCCAGGCTGCCACGCGGGTGGAAGAGAAGCAGCGCAACTGCGGCGAATAGGATCAGATAAGTGAATCCCTGGACAATTTTTGTGGCGACAGGCAGGGGCACTAGCGGGGCGAGCGTCCGATAGAAGGCAAAAAATAATGGCGTGGAAGACTCCCTGTTTTGCTCGGTCACAGCATCGTGGAAGAGCAACGGGGGATTGGCGTAGCGGTGGAAAGGGGTGACATGCAGGAATACATCATCGTGCTGGCGATCCGGGTTGAAAAAAGTGGTTTTATTGGACTGGAACCACGACAGGCAAAAGGAGCACACCACCCAGAGGAGCGCCAGGCGGGCGAGGGTCAGAAAAGGGTGTTGGCGAACGGAAGAAAAAGTGCGCAGCGTCGCGGAGCGCAGAGAGGTGGCCATGCCGTTCGGCGGGGCGGCAGGCATTGGTTTCAGCTAGAGGAACGCTTGCCCTTTTTGGTGGGCTTAGCGGGTATGGTGGCTGGGCAGGTGTGAGCCGACTTGAGAGCGTTGAGGAGTTTTTTCGAGGAGAGTTGCGCGGAGGATTTTTTCATGACATCAGCCTGCAAGCCTATGAAACTCTCGTTGAGATCGAGCAGGCGCGCCGCCAAGAGCTGGGCGATGTAGTAGCCGGCGTCGGGGTTGTTGCGGAAAAAGAGTTGGGCGTTGTGAGCAACCACGAAGGAGCTGGGTTTCGTAGTAGTGACTGTGGCGGTGTGGGGCTTATCCAAGAGCACCGAGATCTCGCCAAAAACAGCGCCGGGTTTGCTGACTTTGCAGATGGGGATGCCGGCTTTTTTCACCTCGACCTCTCCCTTGCACAAGAAGAAGAGCACGCCAGAAGTTTTTCCTTCGCTGAGCAGGGTGATGCCAGAAGGGTATTGCTGGTTCACTAAGTCGGTGATGGGTTTGGTTCGTTCCATGGTAGTGATAATTTAGCGAAACTGTTAGAGAATGGAAGGCAAAAAGGAGTTAGGAAATGAGGGATTTGACAGCGCGGATTTCGCGTTCGATATCCAAATTGACGAGCTGAGATTTATAGGGAGCGTAGAGGGGGTGATCCGCAATCGCGTTGAAATTCTCAAAGCCGGGGTTGGGCTTGCCAAAGCCAGCGGTGCGAGCCACGGCATCGCACAAAGAGATGGCGCCCGAGACAAACATCGCGCTTTTCGAGGGTTCGGCATCGGCGGGGATGTAAAATTCGTGGTGGAAAGTCACCGCATTACACACCCTGCGCCCCAAGCCCCAATAGGCGCAGAACATGCCGGACAAGTTGGCGTGGCTCAGACCCAGCGTTTCTTTTTCCGCCTCGTAATCGGGTATGGATTTGCTGGCGGCGCAGTCGAGGGCTCGTTGGTAGTCTTCGCGGAAATATTTGCTCATGAGCAGCAGCCCGGTGTCATGGAGCAAGCCAGAGAGATATTCTGATCCGTTGGTCCGGAAGAAGAGGCCGCACAATTGGTCGGTCAAGCGGGCCACCAGCAAGCTGCGCGACCACTCCAACTCAAAATTGGTGTTGGGGTGAAAAGATTCCAGAGTGGCGCGGAGCGTCGGAAGGATGGCGATGCGCCGCACCTCTCCAAGACCTAAGCGCAGCAGCGCCTCTTCGAGAGTTTCGCAGTTGATGCCGCCGTAGAAAGAGGAGCTGGCCATGCGAAGAAAACGCGAGGTCAGGGAGATGTCTGTTTTTATGATGTCGCAGAACGAGGAGAGTTCTGCATTCACATCCGAGAGGAGCTGTTGGAGCTGGTAGAATACTGCCGAGGCGACGGGGAACTGGATATGCTTGGTGGTCATTCCGCTGAGCAAGCGCGAACGAAAAGCCAAGTTTTCCGGGGTCAGATTACGGTTGGGCAGCCAAACAGTGAGTGCTTCGGGTTTGATGTCGCCCTTGATCCACTGGACATAGAATTTCTGTGTCTTCGTGTTGATCTCTTCTGGGCGTTCGCTGGCACCTTGGGCTTCCATGAAGGTTTAACATGAAAGAAACCTGCGTGAGAATCAAGCAGCCAATCGTATTTCTCACACCAGTTATTTTACGAGTGATTATTCTGAGAATAAAAACACCGCGCCGGGGTTTGGTGACCGGGCGCGGTGTGTGTGGGAGAGGTGAAGCGTTGCTTTAGACGCTGCGCTTCCAGGTCGAATATCCGCCGGGTAGAACACGGGTTTTAAAGCCGCGCTGATCCAGAAGACGAGCCGCGTAGTAGGCGCGTTGGCCGACAGCGCAATAGACCCAAATCTCTTTGTCCTTGGGCAATTCCGCGAGGCGTGTGCGCAGTTCGTGGAGCTGGATATTTGTGGCCGCAGGGTGATGCCCTTCGGCGAATTCTGAGGGATCTCTTGCATCGAGGAGGAAGGCTCCAGAGTTTTCCCACTCGTTCCAGTGACCCACGGACATGTCTCCGCGCAGGGTGTTGGAGGCGATCATACCCGCGAAATTGATGGGGTCTTTGGCACCGCCAAATTGTGGGGAATAGCAGAGTTCGGCCTCCTCCATGTCATAGACGGTGCCGTGTTTTTGGATGAGCGTTGCGATCACATCTATGCGGCGATCTACACCAACTTCGCCCACGCCTTGGGCGCCGAGGATGAGGCCGTCGGATTTACGGAAGATCACTTTGAGGTGCATCTTCTTTGCGCCCGGGTAGTAGGTGACATGGTTGTAGGGGTGGAGATAAATTTTTTCGTAATCGGTGACCCCGGCTCGCTTGAGCGCTTTTTCGCTCGCGCCCGTGGAGGCGATGGCCATGCCAAATACATCACAGATCGCCGTGGCTTGGACGCCACGGTAGGTGGTGGGCCGCCCGCAGATAGCGTCCGCAGCTACGCGGCCTTGGCGGTTGGCAGGGCCGGCTAGGGGGATGACGGTCTTGGCACCGCTGATCCAGTCGGTCGTCTCGATGGCATCGCCTACAGCCCAGATAGATGGGTCGCTCGTGCGCATCTGGTCATCTACGGAGATGCCGCCGCGTTCGCCAATCTTCAGGCCAGCGTTTTTCGCAAGAGCCGTTTCTGGGCGCACGCCGATGGAGAGGATAGCGAGGTCGGCGGGATGAGATTTGCCGGACTTGGTGAAGACGGCGATATGGCCATCGGAGGTCTGTTCGAAGTGATCTACACCGTCACCGAGAGCGATGGTGACGCCTTTGGCTTCGAGTGTGGTTTGGATCGGGGTGACCATCTCGGGATCCATCGGGGGCATGAGCTGGTCGAGCATCTCGATGACAGTGACTTTGAGGCCGAGGTGGGCGAGATTTTCTGCCATCTCGAGCCCGATGAAACCGCCCCCGATGATGGCAGCAGAAGTGGCTTTCCTCTGGGTCACCCAGTCTCGCACTTGCACACTGTCGGGGACGGTGCGCAGGGTGAAAATGCCGGGCAGGTCAATGCCGGGCAGCGGGGGGCGGAGAGGCGAGGCGCCTGGGGACAGGACCAGTGCATCATAGGGCAAAGAGGCTTTCTCGCCCGTGAGGACATTGACCGTTTCCACTGTCTTGGAAGTCGTGTTGATCGAAGTCGCCTCCGTATGGACACGCACCTCGATGTTGAAACGGTTGCGGAATAACTCTGGGGTGGCCAGCAAGAGGTCGGCTTCCTCGGCGATCACGCCGCCTACGAAATAGGGGAGGCCACAGTTGGCGAAGGAGACATAAGGACCGCGATCCAAGACCGTGATTTGAGCTGTTTCGTCGAGCCTACGGAGGCGTGCGGCGCAGGAGGCGCCACCGGCGACACCGCCGATAATAATTATTTTTTTCATAGTCGTTTTTATCCTTTGTTTGGGCAGGCGGCACAAGGCGCCTGCGGGTGAATAGGGTGTGAGTAAAAGTGGAGCTGAGTCCAGACAATTACTTTGCTGTTATTTGTTCCAAGGCAATTTGGCAATCATGTCAGCCAAGGGGCAGAGATCGGTGATACCGGCGTAGATCATGCCGCAGCCGCCAATGGCAGAGAGGAGCAGAAATGCGGGGTTCACGAAGTAGCCGAGAGCCAGTCCGATGAGGATCATGGTGCCGACGACGATGCGGGTTTGGCGGTCAACAGGGATGACAGACTTGCCTTTGTTCACCGGGAGCCCTTTGGCAGCCCAAGCTGCGATACCACCTTCGATGACGCAGCAATTTTCGAAGCCAGCCTTCTTGAAAATGTCCTGAGCTTTCTTGGCGCGCGTGCCAGCTTGGCAAGCGATGAAGAGTGGGGCATCCGAGGAGAGCTTGCGGCTTTTCATGATGGCCGCAGGATCGAGCATATCCAGAGGGGAGAGCAGGGCGTCTGGGATGTGGAGGGAGCGATATTCGGCAGGGGAGCGGACATCAATGATTTCCACTTCTGCGCGTTGCGAGAGATCGTTGAGAGCCTGAGGATCAATAGTCATCGTGTTCATACGCACACTATATGAACATGCTTTCATTGTGCGCAACTCTTTTTTCTAAAAAACTTTTGTTGATCAAGTGTTTGAGGTATCGTGTTCGTCAGTGGATAACAGGTATTCCGATGTCGGCAATCTGAGTGGCGTGCAGCGCACTGCGCTGGCGATTCGCTGGGTCACAGAGGGGCGTTCGGATCAAGCTGTTGAGTTATTGCAGAAGGTGGTGCGTGAGTATGATTCCATTGCCGAGGCGTGGAGCACTTTGGGCACGCTGCTCAAACAGCGCGGGCACTGTCCTGAGGCGGAGGCCTGCTTGACGAGGGCGCTGCGTTTGGCTCCTACCTGTCATGCCACGCACAATAATTTGGCAAACCTTTACCTCGAATCGCGACGCCATAAGCTTGCCTTGGCGCATTATCGCAAGGCGCTGGAACTTTGTCCTGGTTTTCCGGATGCACGATCCAATTTAGCCAAATGTCTTTCGGCTATGGGCAAGACGGCAGAGGCTGTGCGGGAGATGGAGTCGCTGCTGGGAGAGGAGCCCGATAAATTTTCGCACCATTTCAACCTAGGCACCATCTGGCTCCACGCTTTTGAATTAGAGCGTGCCCTAGCAGAGTTTCGTATCTGTGTTGAGCTGAACCCTGATTCAGCTATCGCATGGGCGAATGTCGGGAGTTCGCTGGTGAACTTAAATCTTTTCTGCGAGGCGGAACCAGCGCTGCGTCGCGCTATGGCTCTGGACGCTGAGTTAGTGGAGCCGCGTTGGAATCTGGCCATCTGTCTGTTGCGCCAAGGGCGTTTTGCCGAGGGATGGCAACTACATGAATGGCGGCGTAAGCTGCCTGAGTATTCCCGGACTTTTGCCTCTCGTCCCCAGTGGAATGGCGAGCGGATGCCTGATGCGACGGTGCTATTATACGCGGAGCAAGGGCTGGGAGATACGCTGCAATTTATCCGCTATGCAGCGTGGGTGCGCGAGCGGGTGGGGCGTGTGGTGCTAGGGTGTCAGCCACCTTTGCGGGGGCTGCTCTCGAGGGTGGATGGGGTGGATGCCGTGTTTTGCTATGCGGCAGAAATCCCGGAGCACGATGCTGTCTGCCCGCTGTTGTCCTTGCCGATGGTGTTCGGCACGGATCTGGATTCTGTGCCAGCGCAGGTTCCCTACCTCTCTACCTCACGGGAGAGTGCTGTATTGCCACCACGGCGCGAGGGAGTTCGACGGGCGGGAATCGTCTGGGGTGGGAGCCCGACTCATGCGCAAGACCGCTTGCGTTCGGTGCCATTGGCCTGGCTGGAACCATGGTTTCGAGTGCCAGGTTGGGACTGGTGCAGCCTGCAAGTGGGGGCGGCTTCTGCTGAACTTCTGCGACAGGCTTGGGCGTCGCGTGTAGCCGACCTCTCCTCGCACTTGAAGGATTTCGAAGATACAGCCGCAGTAGTGGCAGAGTTGGATTTGGTGGTCACGGTGGATACTTCGGTGGCGCATCTGGCTGGAGCCATGGGCAAACCTGTCTGGGTGCTAGTGCAGTATGCGCCTGATTGGCGTTGGATGCTGGGGCGGGAGGACAGCCCGTGGTATCCGACGGTGCGTCTTTTCCGGCAGACCCAGTTTGCAGACTGGGCAGAACCCATCGCCCGTGTGGCGTCTGCTCTGGAGGAATGGCAATGACTTGGGAGGATCAGTTCCAAAATGCCCACGCTCTGCACCTCGAAGGACGCATGGCAGAGGCGTCGGCGATCTATGCTTTCTTGGTGCAGCAGAGGTCTGATGCCGCCCCTGCATGGAGCTTGGGTGGGGTGGTGCGCCTGCAGGCTGGCGATGCTGAGGGGGCTCTCGCCTATTTTGTGAAAGCGGCAGAACTGGAGCCAGATCAGTGGTTGCACGCGGCAAATCGGGCTCAGGCTTGCGGGGCATTGGGGCGCAACGAGGAGGCTTTGCTCTGCTGGCAAGCAGCTATCCGGCTCGAGTCTTATCTGGGTGAACTCCACAACGAGCTGGCACTCTGTCTCAGGAGACTCGGACGAACCAGTGAGGCGATGGACTCTTTCCGCACGGCGGTGATCGTGAGCCCGAATCTGTTTGAGGCGTGGAATAATGGAGGAGCCTTGCTCGAGCATGAAGGCAAGCGTGCTGAGTCCGTGCCGTGGTATGAAAGAGCCGCCCAGCTCAAACCCGATTGTGCGGATGTGCGCTATAATCTTGCCAGCGCTCTCCTCGCCTCTGGCTCGGTGGATGCCGCACTGCAGCACTACCGCAAAGCAGGGGTGTTCTACCAGCAAGAACGCCTCGCTGCTGGTGGGATGGTGGATCCGGCGCGAGCTTCGAAGCACGCGGATTGTCTGAGTAACACAGGTGTGGCGTTGATGCAGAAGAACCAGTTCACGCTAGCGCTAGCCGTGTTTGACAAAGCCCTCCAGATCAGTCCCGCCTTCCAGATGGCGCGATACAATCGTGCTTTCAGTTTGCTCACTCTGGGGCGGCTGAAAGAGGGGTGGGACGATTTCGAGTGCCGCTGGCATTTTGCACGCCGCGAGGAGCCTTATTGGGACGGGAGGCCATTCAGCGGTCAGAGTTTGCTGATTCATCATGAGCAAGGCATCGGAGACACGATTCAGATGTTGCGCTATGCGACGCTGTGCAAGGAGCGGGGCGGAGAGGTGGTGGTGCTCTGTCCAGTGCATTTGCGCCGCCTGGCGGAGTCCGCGCCGGGAGTGGATCGTGTGATCGTGGGCGAAGTAGGCGAGTGGAAACCAGATTGGCAGGTGCCAGCAGCTTCGTTGCCTCGTGTGTTCTCCACTGATCTCGAGGAAGTGCCTTCACCCATTCCTTACTTCCGTGTCCAGCCGGTGACTCCGACTCGTATCGAGGGGACGCGCCGGATAGGTCTTGTCTGGGCAGGCAATCCCGAGCACGGGAATGATGCACGGCGTTCGATGAAACTTTCGCTTTTGAAACCGCTGTTCGAGTTGCCGGGTATCGAGTGGATATCACTGCAAAAAGGAGCCGCTATCGCACAAGTTCACGAGTCTGACTTAGAGTGGTGTCTTGCTGACGGGGTCAAAGAGTGCCGCGATTTTTATGGCACAGCACAAGTGGTGTCCGGGCTTGATCTGGTCATAGGCGTGGATACTTCCGTGATCCATCTGTCCGGAGCGCTGGGAGTGCCCACTTGGGTGCTGCTGCCCTACAGCCCAGACTGGCGCTGGATGCTGGATCGGGAGGATAGTCCGTGGTATCCCACTATGCGCCTGTTTCGTCAACCCTCCGCAGGCGACTGGGACGCGCTGGTTTCCGAGCTGGTCAAAGCGCTCTCAGTAAGACTAGTTTCGTCAGCTTGACTCAGGGGCGATCCGCCAGAGTTGGTGGAACCGGTGAGATTTGAGCCACTGTTCCGATTGCCGATAGGTCGGGCACACCTTCTCCACCGCAGACCAGAAACGGCGTGAGTGGTCCATGTGCTGCAAGTGCATCAGCTCGTGCAGGAGGATATAATCTTGAACGGGTGTGGGAGCCTGAATGATGCGCCAGTTCAGCGAGATGGTTCCCTGTTGTGAGCAGGAGCCCCAGCGCGTTTTTTGCGAGCGAATCTGAACGGAGTTCACCGTGAGCCCGTGCTGGGCAGCCAACTCGTGCAGGCGGGGAGGCAATTGTGCAGAAGCTGTCGAGCACAGGCGTTTTTCAATTTCCTCCCGTATTCTCTCGGGTGATTCAACCAGAAAGCTTGGCCACAAGCCAGTGGTGACAGAGAAACCAGTAGGGGCTGGAGCTAGAGTGATGGAATAGAAGTGACCAGCAGAGAGAAATTGGAGCCCATCGTGCCACCCCTCGGACAGAGGGGTAGGCCTCGCGGCTTGGCGAAGCAAAGTCTGCGAAATCCAGTGGGTTTGGGATTGGGCAAAGCGCATCCCCTCCTTCACACTGCCACGGCGGGGGATCGTGAGCGCGAGGAGTTCGGGTGAAAGGACTTTCAGGAGGTATCGGCGCGCTTGGGGGTGCCTGCGGATTTCTAGACGCATTTTTTTTCCTTGCACCTCGATGACACCCGCATCGAGTCGCGGCTCAGGGGCACAGAAGCCGGGCAAGAAACCAGAAAGAAACATGCTGGGATGATGAGGGTTAGGAGCCTCAGTTCAACCCCAGATTATGCAATAGAGCGCGATGGGTGCAGGTGCGCGGCGCAGGCTCGCCTGTTCATATGGGTGCCGCTGTAGTAATCTACTGCAAACCCTGAGCAACAAAACAGATGCGTCGAGAAATCAGCCGAGGCTGCCCGCCTATCCGATAGGATTGAAAACTTTGCTCTTTTTTGCCGCTAGTTTTTGTTCACCACTTTGGTGATCTGGATAGCAGCTCGTTTTCTCCTCAACCGCCTAATAAAGCAGACCTTCCATAGTTCCCTGTTTTTCAATTGCATAATCTGGGTTCAACCCGATTTTCACTGGTCGATTCTCAGTGCAAACAGGCGGCGTCGAGAACGCTCGCCCCTTTCAGTTATCAACCGAAAGGCAGAGCTTTGCGGCTACTTTCCGAGGCAGGAGCATGGTGAGCAGTCTGCCGTGGAGCAGGCGCAGCATGGTAGTGGGGAGTCGTGGCTGTTGTAGAGTCTATGTGGGAATATCCGCGAATCTGTGTCTCCAAGTCATGCACGAGGCGGTTGAGAGCTTCGGCTTGGGTCGTCAGCTCAGCAGCGGCAGAAGCAGTTTCCTCAGCGGTGGCTGCGTTGGATTGTGTGATGTGATCTATTTGAGTGACCGAGGATGAAATCTCCTTCACGCCGATGCTCTGCTCTTGGGTGGCCAAGGCAATTTCTGAGGCTAAGGCGTGCATTTTCGCGTCGCCTGCAACAATGCTTTGAAATGATTTTTCGAGCCTCTCCCCGATCTGAACCCCAGCGGTGATGCGCTCGCTGGTTTCACTGGCTGCTTCAGCACTGCGCTGGGCGAGATTGCGAACCTCATCAGCTACTACGGCAAAACCGGCACCTGCTTCACCAGCACGGGCGGCTTCGACGGCGGCGTTCAAGGCTAAGATATTGGTCTGAAAGGCAATTTCATCAATTTTTTTAATGATATTCAGCATCTCCTGCATGGCATTGGAGAGATCGGACATTTCTTTGCTTCCGCGCTTGGCGGCATCGCTGCAGGTATCAGCTTGATGGCGTGCCTCGGAAGAGCTGTCCGCGTTGCGCTTGGTCATGCTGGAGAGTTCTTCCAGAGCCGCGCTACTTTCTTCTACAGCAGAAGCCTGTTTGCTCGTGCCATCGGCTAGACCACTGCTGGCACTGGATACTTCTTCAGCAGCTCTATGTGTTTGTAGAGCCGACTCGGTTAACTCAGCAGCAACTTTCAAAATCGGCTTAGCTATCAGTAAAGCAATACCGAGTGCTAATAGAGTAACGACAAGGCAAGTTGTAGCAAAGGTGATCAGAGCTGATTTTTCAGCTGAGTGGACAGCCGCGAGTGTCTCGGTCTCGGGCGCACGCACGAGCACGCCCCATTTCAGACCTGCATAGCCGAGTGCTCCTTGCGAGGCTGCAAAGCCGGTGCTTTGCCAGATTTTTTTGCGGGCGTGTAATGAACGGCCACCACCAGATTTGCCTTGCACCAGTTCTTGTGCTGCCGAGACACCATTTTGAGCAAAGTTAAATTGTAGGAGCTGGCCCATGTTATGGGTGCAATCTTTGGTTTTATCCCGAGCAGGATCGTATTCGAGGAGCAGCGTGCCTTTCTTATCTAGTAGCGTTATTTCCAGATCGGACCAGTTAAAGAGAGAGCTAGCACGGGCATGTGCCTCTGTCATTATTTCTTCAACCAAGCTGACCTTAGTCACATTATGCCAGATGGCGATAGGTGCACCGTCCGGGCCCGGGACTGGGGCGCTGTAGGAGAGAGCGAGACCATCATTTTTGAAAACGGTTTTTACCAGTGAGTTGACATGGAAGTCCTCGACCACAGTGCCGGTCAGGGCTGGGGTGCTCAGGTAATCCCCACGCACGGTTCTTCCAAACCACTCCGCATCCTTGAAATTCATGTCATAAATAAATTGGGTGTCGAGGGATTTGCCCGTGGCATCCTTATCGTTGACAGCAATCACTTTACCATCGAGATCCACAATAATAGTGAGGTAATAGACACAGTAGAGAGCGACATAAGTGTTGGCGGCACCCACGATTGGGTTGTTTGGTTCGCCGATTTGATGCCAGCTATTCCTATCCTGAAGCAGCGAATTGCGTGAGAAAGCTTGCACATCGCCATAGCGTTCGAAGAGATTGCGTTCAATTTTGTCCGAGATAGCTTCTGCAGTCAGGCGCAAGCGCATGGGCACAGATTGAGCATAGTCCTCTGTAGTTTTCTTGAGCAGAAAACCCATAATGATCATTGGGGTTAAACCAATAAGAAGAAAACTAAATAGTAGTTTTGCACCGAGGCCTTTGATCATGGCGAGGTTCATGTTAAGTAAAATATACTAGAACAAGATTATAACAATAATAAAAGTGTAAAAAAATGCGTTGTATAATAGATCCCTTGCCTGAAATTGATCCCAGATTTTGCATTAGGAAGGGCTGCGTTCTTCAGTTTCTAATGCAAAGCATTAGAAATCAAAACCCTGATTCGTTTCTTAATCAATGTGTTATATTCACCAAATGGGTAATGATGTTTCGGGTGTTTTTAGCTCTGCATCAGTAGAAAACATGGTGTCTAATGCAAAATCTGGGTTGAACCAGTTGAGTGAAAAATACGGCGTTGATATTTCCACGCTCAGAAGAAACT
>DYRQ01000151.1 GCA_020718645.1 Verrucomicrobium spinosum | reverse complement strand
CTAGGGTTGTTGATATTTTTTCTTTTTGCAGGAAAAAGAGTTAGGGATAACGCAGGAAAAAGTCAGACTTTTGGTCTGACTTGTTCCCAGTGTGCGCGATCGGATTCTAGATTGGGTATGAGCAAGGGTCGGGCGATCTCGGGATCCATGGATTTATTGGTGTGGTTGATGCCGAACAGCGAAGTCATATGGACGAAGGCTTCCGTGTTTTTGATGAGCCCGTGGAAGAGGTCTTGGCCGGGGCCGGTGGCGAGGATGCTCGTGAGATCGGAGGAATGTTGAGTGCCATTCCATCCCACGCTGGTGTGGTTGCTCAAGATTTGCCCGTAGATGCCGGGGAGACTATTTTGGTGAATGTTGACCTCTTCCATTTTTTTGAAGTTGCCTTGGTAGGCGGCCCAGAGGCGGTCCGACTCAGCGGATGTCAGGGAGAAAGAGGTGTGTTTCTGGAATAGGGTAGCGAGATCCTGTTCCGTTGGCTCAGCTTTGCCAGTGGCATATTTCAGATCGAGTTTGATCTGCTCCAAGGATCCAGTGATTTTCGGCAGATTCAGGAAATACTCATTGGTCAAGGCGTAGCGGCGGGCGGTGCCAATGAGTCCAGGATTAGAGTTGCCATGATCGCTGGTGACGACAACGAGGGTATCATTTCGCTGGGAGGCATAGGCGAGCACAGCCTCGAGGGCATCGTCGAAGGCGAGCTGGTCCCAGAGGATGGCGGCAGGGTCGTTATTATGGGCCGCATGGTCAATGCGAGCCCCTTCGATTTGCAAGAGGTAACCCCGAGGATTTTGAGAGAGCACCTGGATAGCGGCGAGGCTCATCTCGCGAAGGGTGGGGATGCGCTCCCGATAAAAAGCGTCGCGGCGATGGTCAATGGTGTAGGGGAGATAACCGTCATTAAACACGCCGATGAATTTCTTGCACTGCGATGCGGCTCCGAGTTCGCCGGATGTTTTGGCGACTGTGTAGCCTTTGGCTGCTAGATCTCCGAACAGGTCGCGGTCGTCGGATCGGGCGTCTCTATCGAAGTATTCTAAACCACCACCAAGCATCACATCGGCGGTGCCTTCGAGGTAGGCCTCGGCTATGTCGTCTTGCGATTCTCTCGAACGCAAGGACACCGTAAACCCTGCCGGTGTTGCGTGAGTCACTGTGGCGGTGGTAGCAAAACCAAAGGCGCGTCCAGACTCTTTCACTAGGGCACCGATAGGAGCTAGTCGGGTGTGGTCGGGAAGGTAATTAAGAAAGCCGTTAGCCACGCGTGAGCCCGAAGACCAACTGCTGGAGGCAGCGGCAGAGTCCGTCACGATGGAATCGAGGGAGGCCATGTCAAAAAAGCCTTGAGCCGTTGATTTATTCTCCGCCAGCCGCCTCCATGCAGTGCCTTTGCCGCGCACGAGGCGAGAAAAATGTTCCGCCAAGCTGGGCACCCCGAGGCTCATCCCATCGGATACCATGAAAATTATATTTTTCGGTTTACTGGAAGCCTTTCCTATCGCAGCGGGAGCACAACCGGCAGCCAAGGTGCCGAGCAAAGAGGCTGCCCCGAGCTTGATCATGTCGCGTCGTGTGCCTGTGGGCGTGCTCATTCTGTGTTTCATCAAATTATAGTAACCGCTAATTCTGTGTGTGCAATACCTCATCGCCAAGCCATAAATTCGTTGCAAAACAGTCGTGTGTTAGCCGTATGAATGTCGGAGCCTCGCATGAATATGAAACGCAATTTTTTCGAGGACTGGAGCTTGGGTCGTAAACTATACACCATGGTCGGCACAGTCATTGCTTTGTTTCTGGTAGCGCAGGTTGGAAGCTGGCTTATTGCCATCACAGGTCTCAACCAAGCCAGCGATTCTGGCTCAAACTCAGCAAAGACTATCGAAAAACTCTCTGTCATCGAGGGCACTTCTATCGAGAGTCTTCGCATCGTGAACGAGATCACGGAGCTTCAAGCTACTTACACGAATCAGCGTATCGTCTGGAAAGACATCATGTTCTACGGCTACCGCCCACACTTGCTCAAAGAATACAGCGAACTATTCAATAAACATATGGCCGAGGTTACGGCGAGGACTACCAAGCTCCTTGGGGATCCCTTCATTGCCAACCACCCGGATATCAAAGCCAAGCTTGAGCAGTTCAAATCCCTGCACGATGCCTTGACAACTACTTGTAGCAATGGACTGATGATGCTTGAGTTCAACGAGGTGTTTACAGACGGTGCCCGATCCATGGATCAGGCTATGGACAAGCGCGATGTGCCTCCCGCCCTTGTCATGGAGGAGATTCTGAAAATGATCCGCGCCTCTGCCACAGGCTCCATCCAATCCTCTACCCAAGAAGTGGCTAACGCCATTAAGGTGGCCGACGAGGAGCATGTCAATCAGATGCGGGCATTCGTTGCCAATAACCAGCACCGACTCCATTTGGTGCTGGCTGGAACCATCCTCATGTCAATAATGATTGTCGGAGGTGTCATCAAGATTTGTAAAACTATCACAGCTCCCATACACCTTGTTGCCCAGCAGCTTGACGCTGCTTGTAAAGAGGCGGCTGAGGCGGCCCACCATGCCGCTGATGCTGGGCAGGCGATTCTCGACGGTTCCAAAATGCAGGCGCAGGAACTTGTGGATACCAAACAGCAACTCGGCGAAATGGCTGAGATGACCCGCAGCAGCTTGACCCAATCTGGCAAAGCCAAGGAGATCGCTGAACTCGCCCGCTCCCACGCCGAAAAAGGCATGGGTGAGATGAACACCATGAACCGCGCCATTGACGACATCAAAGCATCAAGCGATGAGATTGCAAAAATCGTCAAAACGATTGACGAAATTGCTTTCCAGACAAACATCTTGGCCCTCAACGCAGCAGTCGAAGCGGCTCGCGCTGGTGAGGCGGGTGCCGGGTTTGCCGTGGTCGCTGACGAGGTGCGCTCTCTCTCTCAGCGCAGTGCTTTGGCGGCCAGAGAGACATCTGACCGTATCGAGAATTCTATTCACAAGAGCCAGCTCGGTGTCCAAATCAAAGGGCGGGTATCCGCCAGTTTTGCTGACATCCTCAACCAAGTCCGCTCCATGGATGATCTCATCCGCGAGATTCATCTAGCATCCTCTTCCCACTCTGAGCATGTGGATCATGTCGAGCACAGTATGGCATCCATGGAGGGCATCACGCTGCGCAACGCCAACCATGCAGAGTTGACTGCTGAAGCTGCCGACGACTCCCGTCAGCAGGCTTCTATCGTCAACAGTGCGGTGCAGACTCTCAACAAGATCATCCACGGAGCGCATCCGAAGTCTTTGTCCTCGGCAACAGTTGTCCGAACCCAGGGTTTCCACCATGCTGGCAAAAAGTATAGCTCGACGGAATCACTGTCTGCCATTGCCAACCCGCGCTATCGCGATACCCAGGCTTTGTTGAAAGGCTAGTTGAACCCAGATTATGCAATAGCACGCGAAGGATGCAGATGCGAGGCGCAGGCTCGCC
>DYRQ01000150.1 GCA_020718645.1 Verrucomicrobium spinosum | reverse complement strand
CCGTAGCCGTTTCATGTGTTACGATGCACTAGAAAGCTACGCACAAGAATTGGATGCTGTAGTCTCAGCTATTCGCAGCTCAGGGGTTTCAGCCGAGAGCGGACAACCGAAACAATCTGTGCCTCCCGCTAGCGGGCAAGCAGATATTAAGTCATTAACCACTCGTTTTCTGAGATTGTGCAAGGACTCCGACACGGATGCGGGTCAGGTGCTCGAGGCACTCTGTGCATCCTTCCCTGGATCAGAATTTCCGGATGGCGTGCAAGAGGCTCGCGCCAACATTAAACTCTACCAATTTGACAAGGCGCTGATCTGCATACAAAACTGGTGGAATGCATGTGAATGGAATGGGGACATCAACGATGGGAAAAATGGGTGAAAAACCGACGCTGTTAGTCGTGGATGATTCGGTGGAAAATATCGAGATTGCCACCAGACTGCTCTCGAAATATTACAGGATCAAAGCTGCTACCAGTGGTGCCAAAGCCTTGCAAATAATCTCTTCCGAGGCTTCTTTGGATTTGATCTTACTTGATTTGGTCATGCCGGAAATGAGTGGTTTAGAGCTTTGTGCTGAACTCAAAAAAATGGGTGTCACCCAAGAAATTCCAGTGATCTTTCTTACCGGGGCCGGAGAGGTTGAAAGCTTGGTGCAGGCATTTTCGTCGGGTGCCGTGGACTATGTGCTGAAACCCTTTAATTCGATGGAGCTGCTGGCTCGGATACGAACTCATATCGAGTTAAAACAAGCGCGTCATGCCTTGGTGGAGTTGAACCGTGAGAAAAACGAGTTTCTCGGTATGGCCTCGCACGACTTGCGCAATCCTCTTTCAGTGGTTCGAGGCTTTGCCCAGATGATCGAAGAAAACTACTCCAGCGATACTCGCCTTGATCGCTTTAGCAAAGACATCATTAAAGCCGCCGACCAGATGCTCCGCCTGTTGAGCGACCTGTTGGAGGTGAACCGCATCGAGCGGGGTGAGCTGGGTATCACCTGCGACCAGCATGATTTGGTTGGCATCCTTTCGGAAATCTTCCCTCACCACGAACAGGTTGCCGCCACCAAATCACAGAAGTTGGTGCAAGATATTACAGGCACTGTTCTCAACGCATGGGTGGACAGAGATGTTGCAACCCGGGTGTTCGATAATCTCATTTCTAACGCGATCAAATATTCTCCGCTCGGGAAAACTATCTGGCTGCGTTTAGGGGCATCCACAAACCCTGGTATGACCCGGTTCACTGTCCGGGACGAGGGGCCAGGTCTTTCGGCAGAAGATCAGAAAAACCTGTTCAAAAAATTCTCGCGGCTCAGCAATAAGCCCACAGGCAAAGAAACTTCTACGGGCCTCGGCCTCTCCATCGTCAAACAGCTCGTCAAACAGATGGGTGGCACGGTGTGGTGCGAGAGCGTGAAAGGGGAGGGATCCACCTTTTTCGTGGAACTCCCCACTCAGCCGACTGAGACTCCTGCTGCATAGCCTATTTTGCTGAAGGCTTAGATCTCGGTCTCAACCCTTGGCAGGATAGCCTGCTTCTTGGTGGCTTCCAGCGCCTCGCGGATTTTTTCCTGGGGCACGCGGCGCAGATTCCACGCCAAGCCGAGCTTCGAGAGCAACCAGATCGCCCACTTGGTCGGGTCATAATCCCAGGGTTTCACCCCGTTGCGGTAGTCGTGCTGAAATTCGTGGTGGTAGTTGTGGTAACCCTCCCCAAAAGTCAGCACTGCCATCGCGATGCTGTCGCGGGCCGAGCAGCGCTTGGAATAAGGCTGCCGCCCCATCCAGTGGCAAAGCGAGTTGATGCAAAATGTGCTGTGTTGCACAGCCACTACCCGGGCTAGGCCGGCGAGCAAAAATCCACCGAGCGCCCCCTGCCATCCGGACACACAATATCCCAAGGCCGCTGGAAGCACAAACCCGCCAACGATGGCCACCCAGACCCAGTTCTGGTGCTGCCACATCACCAGTGGATCTTTGCGCAAATCAGCGACATTATCCATGGGCGGTTTGGGTTTCAGCTTGAAGAGCATCCAACCCAGATGCGCGTAAAAGAGACCCTTGGAAATGTCGTAAGGATCATCGTCGTGATCCGTGTGTTTATGGTGACGCCTATGGTCGGAGACCCAATCGAGCGCTGAGTTTTCGAAGGTGGCCGCACCGAAAACCAAAGCGAGAAAACGCAACGGAGTGACTGTCTCAAAAGATTTATGAGCGAACAGGCGGTGGTAGCCGAAGGTGATGCTCATGGCCGTGGCGGCGAAGTAAAACAGAAACATGCCGAACTGGAACCAGTCGAGGCCGAAATGCCAGAGGTAGAGCGGGACAGTGATGAGTGCTGCGACAAAGGTGCCTATCAGGAAGATGCTAGGCACCCAGTTGACACGGGCATAAGGAAAGTTCTTCAACATGGGACTCATTCTTAGAAGCGGATCAAATATTTTCAACAAAGTATTTTTATTGCTAATAACAACTATTATCATAACTAATTAGATGTTTAGGGCTCAAGTGTGGAATTTGGATGCTGGCTTGTGAGTTGCCGGAATGCCACTAGTTTTTGG
The DNA here is from genome assembly GCA_020718645.1 of Verrucomicrobium spinosum. GTDB lineage: Bacteria > Verrucomicrobiota > Verrucomicrobiia > JADLBR01 > JAIBCM01 > DYRQ01. The sequence goes on along the minus strand of DYRQ01000150.1, from coordinate 992 downwards.
GATATGCTTGATGTTCACTATTTGGCGGGATTGGTGCAGCGTTTCGGTGGAGACTCATACGCCCGAGTGCGCGAGTTTGATTTGGCTGGCCGCGCTTTCTGTTTTAACAGCAGACCCCATGTCATGGGGGTGGTCAATCTCTCCCAGGATTCTTGGTATCGTGAGAGTGTCTGTCTTACAGCAGATGCAGCAATTGCCCGGGGTCGCATGCTGTCCGCACAAGGGGCGGATCTGGTGGATATCGGGGCAGAGTCCACCTTGGCCCACGCGGCGCGGGTGGAGGCGGATCTGCAAAACTCCATGTTGTTGCCAGTCGTTCGGCAGCTTGCACGGGAGGGGATGGCTGTCAGTGTCGAGACCTACCATGCCCCGGTAGCCCGCGCTTCGCTCGAGGCAGGGGCTGCCGTGATCAACCTCACGGGCAACACGGACAACGAGGACATCTACCGCATGGTGGCTGACCACGGAGCCGGGCTGATACTCTGTTTTGTCCAAGGCCAGCATGCCCGCGATGTGGGAGACTACCGCTTCGCCTCGGATATGGTAGGGGAGATGCTAGACTATTTTCGGGAGAAATCTGAATTCGCCCAGAGCTGTGGTGTGCAAAAAATCCTGCTCGATCCCGGCCTCGGATTTTACTACCGCAATTTACAGGACAGCTCCCGCCGCATACGGCACCAGATGGAGGTATTTCTGGAAACCTTCCGCATCCGCTCCCTCGGTTGGCCTCTGTGCCACGCGCTCCCCCACGCATTCGAGCATTTCCGGGAAGAGGTGCGCTGCGCCGAGCCGTTCTTTGCAGTGCTGGCTTTACTCGGCAAGACGGACTTGCTGCGGACGCACGAAGTCGCTCGCGTCATGCCTGTGATCAGAACCATGTCGGAGTTGTAATCCCGGAGAAGATCAGCAATACCGTGCCGGTCCGCGTCACCAGCCGTGTAGTTTAGTAGAGAGAGAAGAAAGTGTGCGGCGAGAGGGAATCGAACCCTCGC
>DYRQ01000064.1 GCA_020718645.1 Verrucomicrobium spinosum | reverse complement strand
CCTCGCGCCTCGCACCTACGCCCATCGCGCTCTATTGCAAGATCTGGGATGAACATACACTAGACGAACCGCGACGCAAACCCGCCCAGACGATGTCGCCTCAGCGAACCTCTTCGAGCAGGCTGACGAAGTTGGAGATATCCATCCTGCGCAGGCAACGACCGGACATGCTAGGCTCACAAACTGTGCGTTTATTCAGGCAAGGACAATCGGCCACCAAGATGCGCGCTCTGGGATTGAGCGGGTGCCACTGTCGGGAACGGGAGGGACCAAAGAATACCAACATCGGTTTTTCCAAAGCATCCGCCAAATGTGAGGGTGCCGTGTCAGCGCCAAGGTAGAGGTCAGCGATATCAAGCAGTGCCGCCAACTGATCCCATGAACACTCAGAAATAATACGGTAACTGCCTTCCGGCAAACCGAAGCAGCAACGCCGCGTGTGTTCGAGCTCCAAGGTGGAGCGCCCAGTGGTCAGGGTGATGAACCACCCTTGGTGGACAAAGTGAGCCAACACCTGTTGCGCTATCTCGGCTGGCAGACTTTTCTGCATATCTCTGGAAACCAGATGAGCCTGCAGCACGCGGCGAGCACCAGGTTTGCCGATCTGCTGAATGGCCCAAGCAGTGGCTTCTGACGGAATCTGCGGCGGTAGCGGATCGAGCGGGCACGGAACGCCGCAGGCCTCCAACAACCGTGCATGTTGGCGCACGATGTGGGGCTTGTATTTCTCGTGCCGCACAGGAAGGGAATAGACGCGCCCGCGCCAGAACCACGGCGGATCCTTGTGGTTCACATAACCGGCACGAAACGGGGCGCGCGCCAGCAGGGAGAGAAAAGCCGAACGATCGTTGCCGGTCAGGTCGAGCACCCAATCGTAGCCTGTGCTACAGATTTTAGCACAGAGTGTTACCTGCTCCCACAAACCGCTGGAAGGCCATTCGATACAGTTGCACAAGCCGAAGCTGCGGATCACCGGCGCCGTGCCGGGCGAGACCAGAGCATCAATCTGGGCTTCAGGAAAAGCCGTGCGCAGCGCGCGCAAGGGGTAGCGCAGGAGAAAGGTGTCCCCGATATATCGGATGCGGGGCACCAAGATTCGCCGTGGCGGATCAGTGCGGGTGGGGAGCGTGCCGCTCATGGGTGCGTCGGGAGTCTATGTGGTAAACCGTTTTACCCTGACATTCGTAGTAAATGCGAACCAAGATCTCACTCACTAGTCCGAGCATGACAAGCTGCAAACCGACAACAATCAGCAGCACGCCAAGAAAGAGTAGCGGACGATGGCCAATATCGGTGCCTGTGATGAATTTGTGAGCCGTGAGATAGAGGCAGATCGCGAAACCCGCCCCACCACTCAGAATGCCCGTGCCCCCAAATACCCGCATGGGTTTGGTGGAGTATTCGAGCAAAAATTTCACGGTCACCAGATCCAGTAATACGCGGAAAGTGCGGTTGAGCCCGTATTTGGAGTTGCCCACTTGGCGGGGGCGATGATTGACCTTCGCCTCGACGACCTTGGCACCACGCCAGGTGCAGAGAGCGGGAAGGAACCGGTGCATCTCGCCGTAAATGCGGAAGCACCGAAGGGTGTCGGCGGTGTAAACTTTGAGGGCACAACCGTAGTCATGAAGTTTGACCCCCGTGAACAGGGAGATCAGGCGGTTGGCCATCATGGAAGGTAGCGTGCGCGTCGCAAAATCGTCCTGCCTACGATACCTCCACCCACTGACGACATCATAGCCTTGGCCGAGCAACTCGATCATGGCCGGGATGTCAGCGGGATCATTCTGCCGATCAGAATCCATGGTCACTATGATGTCGCCCCTGCTGGCATCTATCGCGGCTTGGAGCGCTGCCGTTTGACCGAAGTTGCGTTTGAGATGGACGACATGCAGAAATGAAAACTCTTTGGCAGCCGCATCCAGTTCATCGGCTGTGCCGTCGCTGCTCCCGTCGTTAGCCAGCACTACTTCCCAATCTTTGGGGTAGTTGCTCAACGCCTGTTCGATCTCGACAAGAAACGGTCGGATGTTGCCGGCCTCGTTGTAAACAGGGGCTGCGATGCTGATGCTGGGACCGTAATGTTTCATGGGTTGGCTAGTTAAGTGGGCGCGGGCTGAATCTGCAATCTGAAACGGTATCTCAGGCTATCGACCCCTTAAACCTTATTTGCAGAGGTCATTGCTGCTGCAGCGGCTTTGCGCACTTTCTTGCGTGCATAGAGATCTTGGTCGGCGATCTCCATCCACTGCGACAGAGTCAACTTCTCCGAGGGTCTCACCAGAATATAACCGCAGCTCACTCCGATGGGACGCGGCAAACTAAACTCGGCTGTGAATTTCTTCGCGTTATCCTCTAGCCGTGTTAGAATCAATTTCTCCAAGCCATCATCATAGGCTGTGAGCAAAACAACAAATTCGTCACCACCAAATCGGGAGACAATATCTGAATCCCTGACGGATGCCTTGATCGTCTCAGCAGCGGCGCAGATGGCTTTATCGCCCCACTCGTGTCCGTGGATGTCGTTCATGAGCTTGAGCCCATCAAGGTCCATAAAACAGAGCAGCATCGCCTTGCCTTCGCGGCGGGCATATTTCATGTGCTGCTCGGCGTGGCTCATAAACGAGCGGCGGTTGTCCAATCCCGTGAGTTCATCAGTGAGAGAAAGCTCCCTCAGTTGCTCCTGGAGCCAGAACCGCTCGATGGAGTAGCGTATGGCGCGCGCGAGCTTGGCAGGCTTGGCCTCGGATTTAAGTATGTAATCCTGCGCCCCGTTATGGATGGCCTCCAGACCGATCTTCTCGTCATCGAGTGCTGTCAGAACAATGATCGGGGTGTGCAGGATTTTTTTCCTAGCAGACAGAAGCGTTTGCAAACCATCGGAGTCAGGCAACCCCAAATCCAGAAATATCACATCATCTTGCTCAGCCTCGGCCAGCTCGATACCTTCTTTGAGCGTTGCTGCTTTGCGGATGACAGGAGGGGATGTCGTCGTGTCGAGGGAAAGATAATACTCGATCAGCCCCTCAAATGTCGGGCTGTCTTCAATCACCAGTATTTTCAAACCCTCATTATTCATGGCGTTCTTGCATAGATATACACTTCAGTCCCGACAGATACCAAGCCAAAAAGCTCAATCATGTCGGCGTTTGCCATCCTCACACAACCATGGGAGGCCGGTGAGCCCAGCAACCCTTCGTGGTTGGTGCCATGGATGTAGATGTAGCGATCGCGGGAAGTTATGTTGCTAGGTTCCATCCCCTCGAGCCACAGCACGCGGGATAGAATCAGGTCGTCATCCTCTTCCTCTTGCGGAGAATCTTCTGGCGACCAGATTACCCCTGTCCATTGGCGGGATTTCAGCTCAGCACCCCAAGGCAGCCCCTCGCCAATTTTTTGGCAGATGCGGTGCAGACCCAGCGGTGTTTTGTAACTACCAGGCTCTGATCCCACCCCGCTAGCAGAGGTGGAAATACGGTAGCGGCGTATGGCCACATCCCCACCTTCTAGGGCCATCTCCTGAGCCGCCACATCTACAATCAGTCGGGTGAGGAACATTGGGTGTTACCTCGTTTCAGGTTGAATAATCCACGATAGCTTTCAGCAGTTGCCCCGAAGCACCAAAAAGACCTTTCCACGAATAGGCTGCACTGCCTTGGCCATCCAAACGACGGAGCCACCCTGTCTCGAGATTATAGTCGAATTGCCGTTGCACCCAACCCAGCCAGCGAGCCATGGCCGCATCGGCATTGGACAACTCTTGGTGAGCTACTGGAGAAGACCCATTGATAGTGAGAAACTCGGCGTGCTGCTGCATGAGATCAACTGGCGTCTCAGCCGATGGACACCGCCACAACCTCGTCTCTGGGGCAGGCAACAAACCGTAGGGCAAAGGGTAGTTCCATGTCATCCAGTGAACCCCCTGCGCATCCCACGAACTCATAGCAGAGTGAACCAGTGTCATCGGCCCATCGTGCATCCACCCGATACTAACCAAGTGGCGATCATCTTGTGACCGCATCAGACGGAATACTTGCCGGTGTTCGGAGGGGTATATTTCGCAATCGCCCACCGGCTCAAATCCGATTTCCTCCCAGTCCGCAGCCACCTCATGCAAGGCCTCGAACTCGCCCGAGGAAGCGACGAGCCCGCAAGCCTCCTTGCGAGTCTGCACCCGGAGTTCGCGGATACCCATCCAGAAACGAACCATGGGAAATAAGAACCAACCCAGACCGGCCACCACCCCTGCCGACCACGAGCGCGTGGCCCAGGCCACCCCCCACCCAATCCCCAAAGGCAGGAGGAAGAGAGAGACCAGGCGAGCTATTTTCGAGGGGCTGTGGAGCAGACCCACAGAGCCCACCGATATGGCCACTGCCAAAATCAGACCGCTGGCAAATGGCCAGTCAGGCATGGGAATGAAGGTCATAATCAATCCGCAAATCCGAGAGTTTTCAGAAAACCCTCGAGCTGGCGTGTGTCGAAATCTGCTAGCACTTCCCCGTTCACCGAGATAGTGGGCACCCTGTGTTGGCCGCTGATTTTTTGTATCTCATTGCGCGCCTGCAAATCTATACCCACATCGAGGGTCTCATATTCGTAGCCGTGCTTATCTAGCCACTCTTTGGCATCTTGGCACCAGCCACACATGGCGCGGCTATACAATTTGATGGATGGTGATGACATGCCTTCTTTATGCCTTGCCTTGCCTTCACGGGAAAGTTTTTTTTATCCTCCTCTTGCCTAAATACAATGTCGCACTACTTTCCACGGTATGGATTCGTTACTGATAAAAAATCTCCGCGCCAGCGTGGCCGGACAAGAAATCCTCCGCGGGCTCTCCCTGCAAGTGCCCAAGGGGGAAGTCCATGCCATCATGGGTCCGAACGGCTCTGGCAAAAGCACTCTCTCCAAAGTGGTCTGCGGTCACCCAGACTACGAAGTTCACTCGGGTGAAATCTTCCTCGATGGAGAGCCCATCCTCGAACTCGAGCCCGATCAACGCGCCCGCCTCGGCCTCTTCCTCGCTTTTCAATACCCCTGCGAAATTGCAGGTGTCTCGAATGCCAACTTCCTCCGCGCCGCTCTCCAAGCACGCCTCCCCAAAGGCGAGGAGATTGATGCCGTCGCTTACTACAAGCGGCTTTACGAGAAGATGGACATGCTGGAGATGGATCGCAAGTTTACCGCCCGCTCCGTGAACGACGGTTTCTCCGGCGGCGAAAAAAAGCGGAACGAAATCCTCCAGTTAGCCATGCTCGACCCGAAATACGCTATCTTGGATGAAACCGATAGCGGCCTCGACATTGACGCCCTGCGCATTGTCGCCGATGGAGTAAACCGTCTCCGCGGCCCGAACATCGGTATCCTCCTCATCACCCACTACCAGCGCTTGCTCAACTACATCGTGCCCGATGTCGTGCATGTCATGGTCAAAGGCCGCATCGTCCGTTCCGGCGGCAAAGAACTCGCACTCGATTTAGAGGAAAAAGGCTACGACTGGATTCTCAAGGAATGCGCTGAGGAAATATCAGCCTGAGCGGGCTCTGGAGTTGTTATGTCTGACAAACCCGACCTGAATCTCGACGTTGATTTTGGCAACTTCAATGTTCCCGAACACCACGCTTTCGACGCGGGTTACGGCATCACCGAAGACACCGTCCGTTACATCTGCGATGTCAAAAACGACCCCGAATGGATTCGCGATTTCCGACTCCGCGCCCTCAAAACCTTCCAAGAAAAACCTCTGCCCACCCACTGGGCCACGGAGGATCTGAACAACATCGAGTTCGAAAAAATCCGCTACTACTTGGCCAACTCTCAGGAACCCAAGCGCACTTGGGAGGAAGTGCCAGACGATGTAAAACGCACCTTCGAACGCCTCGGCATCCCCGAGAAAGAGCGTAAGTTCCTCGCTGGTGTCGAAGCCCAATTCGATAGCGAAGCGGCCTATTCCAATGTCAAAGAGGAGCTCGCCAAAGAGGGTGTCATCTTCGTTGGCAGCACAGAAGGATTGCAAAAACACCCAGAGGTTTTCCGCAAATGGTTTGGCAAAGTCATCCCCACGGGTGACAATAAATTCAGTGCCCTCAACAGTGCTGTCTTCAGCGGCGGCTCGTTCATCTACATCCCTCCGGGAGTGAAGGTCAAACACCCTCTCCAAGCTTACTTCCGCATCAACGCCGAAAACTTTGGCCAGTTTGAGCGCACGCTAATCATCGCCGATGAAGGTGCCGAAGTCATGTATATGGAAGGTTGCACCGCCCCCCGTTTCGGCACGGTCACCCTCCACAGCGCCGTGGTGGAGCTCGTCGCCTGCAAAGGCGCCAAGATCCAATATATCACCGTCCAAAACTGGAGCCCCAATGTCTTCAACCTCGTCACCAAGCGCGCCCTCGCGCTCGAGGAGGCAGAGGTCAAATGGATTGACTGCAACATCGGCTCTCGCCTCACGATGAAATACCCTGGCGTCGTCCTCAAAGGCCGCAAAGCCCGTGGCGAAGTCATCAGCATCGCCTTGGCCAATAACGGCCAGCACCAGGACACTGGCGCTAAGATGGTTCACGCGGCAGATGAGACGACCAGTAACATCATCTCCAAGAGCATTTCCATTGGCAACGGACGCGCCTCCTACCGCGGCTTGGTTCACATACCGCGCCATCTCAAAGGCTGCAAAAATAACACCGAGTGCGACGCGTTGCTCATCAGCCCCGAGTCCCGCACCGATACCTACCCCGCCATCGTCGTGCGCGGCCAAGGCAACTCCGTCCAGCACGAAGCCAGCGTGAGCAAAGTGAGCGCCGAGCAGATTTTCTACATGCAACAGCGCGGCCTTTCTGAAGCCCAGGCCATGAGCCTCAGCGTAAACGGTTTCGTCAACGACCTCGTCAGCCAGTTCCCGCTCGAATACAGCATAGAACTCAAACGCCTCATTGACCTCGAAATGGAGGGGTCTGTCGGCTGACCCGACTACAAGCCAGTTTTTCCCATGGACACAGACACCGCCCCCAGACCCACTATCGTCACAGCACCGGCTCTCACGCCGGCCTCACCAGACTGGTGGATCCAGCTCCAAAAAAATGCTTGGAACGACTACACCTCCCTGCCGTGGCCTACGCGCAAGAATCAGGACTGGCGTTTTGCCTCGCTCCAAAAACTGCCCTCCACCCCGCGCATCCATAGACCCGAACCCGGTGAAGCGGCTGTCTCCTTGAGTCACGATCTAGCCCGCATCCCTTTCCCCACTACGGCCACGATGCACTTCGCTCATGCTGCGCTCGCCTCGGGCACGACCCTGCCCGATGATCTGGCGGCCCAAGGGGTGATCTTCCTGCCCCTGCACGAAGCTGTGCGCCAGCACCCCGATCTGGTGCAGGCCTACTTCATGAAACACCGGCTCGACCTCGGCTCGTCGAAGTTCGAGGCGCTCCATGCAGCCTGTGCCGACGCAGGGTATTTCTTGTCTGTCCCCAAAAATGTCGAGGTGAAGCTCCCCTTCGTTTTCACCTGCGCCCTCGGCTCTGGCTCACCGGCTCTCTTTCCCCACGGCATCATTGTTACCGGAGAGAACAGCCGCGTCACCGTGTTTGAACATATCTCGTCCGTGGAGGGTTCTGGCGCCTTCGTCTCCGCCCACCGCGATGTCTTCGCTGGATCCGGCGCTTCGGTGCATCTGACCTCCACCCAGACACTGTCCGACGATGCCACCACTTTCCAAGCTATCTCATCTTTCGTGGACAAGGACGCCTCGTGCCGCTCGCTCCAAGTCAACCTCGGCGCCTCGTTCGTGCGCAGCGAAAACCGCTCGCGCCTGGCTGGTTCCGGCGCCCGCAGTGAGATGCTCGCTCTCGCCATCGCCGATGGTTCCCAAGAGGTGGACCAGCGCACACTCCAAGATCACATCGCCCCCAATGGGTGGAGTGATCTGCTCTACAAAAACGCTCTCAACCACCGTGCTCGAACCATCTTCCAAGGCCTCATCAAAGTCGAAAAAGGCGCCTCGGGCACCGATGCCTACCAGACCAACCACAACCTCATCCTCTGCCCCGAGGCCGAGGCTGATTCCCTGCCCGGCCTCGAGATTCTCAATGACGATGTCAAATGCAGCCACGGCGCCACCACGGGCCAAGTGGATCCCGAGCAACTCTACTACCTGCTCTCGCGCGGCATCCCTCCGCAGGCCGCCCACCACCTCCTCGTGGTCGGTTTCTTCGACGATGTTCTTGCACGCCTCGAGGAGCCCGCTGTTTCAGAGTTTTTGATTGAGCAAATCGAAGCCAAGTTTTCCCGCTCGGAAAAACTCTCCATCACACCCACCAGCGTGACCAGCGAAGATGACACAGATCCCACTGAAGTCCACGGCCTGCAAGGAACCGTCTAAGGGGTCTCGGACATGATTTGTCCTACATCCACCATGGCTGAAGTCCTAGCCGCCTACCCCGGCGCGCGGCGGGCACTCTTCAAAAAATACCACATAGGCGGCTGCGCGAGTTGCGGGTTTTCTCCGTCCGAAACCCTCGCCTCTCTCTGCGCACGCAACGGCTCGCTTCCCCCCGAGGAAGCTATCGCCTGCATCGAAGGCGGCCACGCTCAAGATCTCGCTCTCCTGATTACTCCCAGCGACCTCTCCACCGCGCTCACGCAGGATCCAGCCACGCCCGTGGTGGACATCCGTTCCCCCGAGGAATTCGAGGCCGCCCGCATCCCAGGGAGCATCCGGCTCGACGAGACGCTCATGCAAAAAATTATGGGTTCGCACCCTCGCGATAAAATGATTGTTTTCTGCGACCACCAAGGCGACCGCTCCCCAGATGCCGCCGCCTATTTCGCCGGCCACGGGTTCACCGGAGCCAAAACCTTAGTCGGTGGCTTGGATGCCTGGTCCCGCGAGATTGATAGCTCCATACCCCGATACGAGGTGCAACCATGAGCGACCAACTCGAAAACAATGTCCGCGAAGCTCTCGCTGCCTCCACCAACATGGGCGAGATGCAGGATGCCGATGCTGTCGGCTCGGCAGGTAGTCCCGGTTGCGGCGACATGATGCGCGTCTGGGTGAAATACGGCCACGACTCCCAAGGCCGCACCACCATTGATCGCGCTACTTTCCAAGGGTTCGGCTGCGAGACCGCCATGGCCGTCGCTAGCGTTGCCACTGAAATGCTCAAAGGCAAAACCCTCGACGAGGCTCAAGCCCTCGGCGGCGCGGAACTCTCCGCCCCACTCGGCCCCCTGCCCCCCATGAAAATTCACTGCGCCACTCTCGTGGAAGAAGCCCTTCGCCAAGCGCTCTCCCCGGCTCCAGCCAAGCCCACTTCTCCCCAGCCCACCTCTGCTACACCCGGCGGTGATCTCATGGATTCCATGATGCAGGGCAACAACGCCCCCCGTAAAAAAATTGTTTTCTTGAACCCTGACCCCCAACCCTGAACCCCCCCACCATGCACACAGCCCAACACCTCACCCTCGCGCGCGACTGCGAAGCCGTCCAAATCCCTAGCGGCTCCCCCATCCTCCTGCCCAAAGGCTCCGAGGTCGCCATCACCCAATCCCTCGGCGGCACCTACACAGTTTCCTGTTCCTACGGTTTGGCGCGCATCGCCGACAAAGACCGCGACGCTCTCGGCTTTGAGTCTGCTACAATTACCGCACCAGATGCCGCCGACGCCGTGGCCGAGGTAGATCCCGAGTTGGTCTGGGAGAGGCTCAAGAGCGTTTACGATCCTGAGATACCGGTCAACATTGTGGATCTCGGCCTTGTTTACAGCATGGACATCATCAAGACCGAAGCAGGCACCAACAAGATCGAGGTCAAAATGACCCTGACCGCCCCCGGTTGCGGCATGGGACCTGTGATTGCTGCCGACGCCAAACAGCGCGTCCTCACAGTGCCGGGCGTCTCTGAAGCCGCCGTGGATATTGTCTGGGATCCACCGTGGAATCAGAACATGATCACCGAGGTGGGCAAGATGAAACTCGGGATGATCTGACCCACCCCCCCGTGGTGTAAACCGCGACTTACCTGCGCGTGTCCGAGAGGATTTTACCGTCTTGTATCTCGATGCGCCGAGGAGGTTCCATAGCAATTTTCTGATCGTGTGTGACGATGGCAATGGTGTTACCTTGCTGGCTCAGCTCCCGAAAAAGCTGCAAAATAGTCTGGCCAGTTTTAGAATCCAGCGCGCCGGTGGGTTCGTCTGCTAAGATAATCTTGGGACGATTGACAAGGGCGCGGGCGATAGCCACCCGTTGGCACTGACCGCCTGAGAGCTGCGCGGGTTTGTTATTCACTCTATCGGAGAGCCCGACGGAGGCGATGGCCTCGAGCGCTTGGGATCGCCGGGCAGCGGCAGAAACACCTCCATAAACCAGCGGCATCTCCACATTCTCAACCACAGTGAGGCGGGGCAGCAAGTTGAAGGATTGGAAGACAAATCCGATCATGCTGTTGCGAACCTCCGCAAGTTGATCACCACCAGCATGGCTGATGTCCGCACCATCGAGCCGCACCGTGCCAGTGGTGGGAATATCCAAACACCCCAGCAGGTGCATGAGCGTGGATTTACCACTCCCCGAGGGACCGATAATGGCCATGTAATCTCCGGCTTCGATGGAAAGACTCACACCGTCAAGGGCGCGGATTTCCTGGTCCCCGACACGGTAAATTTTCGTGACCTCCTTAAGCTCGATGAGCGCCATGGGATCAGCTCCGCGGCTTGGGTTTCTGCTCTTTGGGTTTAGAGCGTGCTATAGATTGGCCCTCGGATAAACCGCGAAGAATTTCAGCTAACTCAAAATTGGAAAGCCCAACCTCCACCACCTGTTTCACGAACTTTTTTCCCGAGGGCACCCAGACATATCGTTCGCCGTCTTTGGACCCGAACACAGAAGTCACCGGCACCGTGAGCACCCCTTGAGCTTGACCAACCAAGAAGCGCAGATCCGAAGACATGCCGGGCCGCACGCGGGGATCGAACTCTTTGACCAGAATCTCCACCTCGAACCCTTTGATGTTATTTTTTGTAGAGGCCAAAGGAGCGATCTGCGTGACCACCCCAGTCATGACAACACCCGGCAAGGAATCCACCTTGATACTCACCGGGTGCGACGGCTGGAGGCTCACGATGTCCACTTGGTTGATGTGGGCCTCAATCAAGAGTTGCGACAAATCACCGATGGTCATGATCGTCGTTCCAGCATTCACGCTCGCCGCGGCTATTACCACTTGACCCTCGACCACGGGCAGCGAGAGCACCTGGCCAGCCATCGGGGCAATAATCCTGGTCTTGGCCAAACGATCGTCCACCTGCTGCAGTTTTCGTTTGGTGCGGTCGAAGACTGTCTGTTTGAGATCGCGGGCGGTCTTGGCCTCCTCGAATGCCTCGATAGAAATCAGCTTTTTTGCCATCAGCTCCTGCGCTCTTCTGAATTCGTTTTCCGTCTGCTGCAACTCGACTTTAGCTCCTTCAACCTCAGTCGCGGATCCCGCTCTTTCCGTGAGCAACTCGGTATCGTCAATGCGTGCTATTTCCTGTCCTTGGGTTACGGGTTGCCCGACCTGCACGAGCAGTTGCTTGATCTTGCCACTGACCTCAGTTTTCACCTCGACCTGCTGGACGGGCTGTATTTCGCCCGAGGCTTCCACCGCCACTTCCACATCCCCCTTGGTCACGGATACAACGGGCGTGGGCTCCACTTTATCTTGGGAGAATCTGCTGAATAAAACCCAGCCCCCCATTGCAAGAGCAACCAGTGCCAAGAGTCCGAATAACAACTTCATGCGACACTCTAACCGTCTCGGCGGAAAAGAGTCTCGGAAAAAATGCTGCCATTTCCTCGTCCGAACGCACACCATGCAGCCCATCGTCATGAACAAAGACCAGATTGCTGATATATTTTCTGAGGTGTCCGTGTTGTTGGAACTCAAGGGGGAAAACCCCTTCAAGTGCCGTGCCTACTCCTCTGCGGCACGCACGCTCCAGACCTTTGCCGGCGACCTCCGCGCCTTGGTTCTGGAAGAACGCCTCCACGAGTTACCGGGCATTGGCGATGCTCTTCAACAGAAAATCCGGGAACTCATCGAGACTGGACGCCTCGCCTACCTCGATGATCTCAAAGCCTCTTTTCCACCGAAGTTGACCGAGCTTTTTTCCGTGCCGGGTCTCGGCCCAAAAAAAATCAAGCTCCTCTACGAAAAGCTCGGCGTAGATTCACTCGACGCCTTGGAAAAAGCCTGCGCGCAGAACCTCGTGGCCACCCTCCCCGGCATGGGTGCCAAGACGCAGGGCAACATCCTCGAGGGCATCAACCAAATACGGACTTACAGCAGCCAGTTCCGCTATGCCGATGTCCTGCCGCACGCAGAGCGTCTGCGCGACACCCTGCGCCAACACCCGGCTGTCATTCGTGTCGAAGTGGCCGGCAGCAGCCGCAGATGCAAAGAGATCCTCAAAGATCTCGACCTGCTCGTCTCCTCGAAGCAGCCAGCCGAGGTCATGGATTTTTTCACCTCACTCCCCATTGTCAAAAAAATCATCGGCAAAGGAGAAACCAAATCGAGCGTCCTGCTCGAGGGTGGACTCCAGTGCGACCTCCGCGTGGTGCCAGACTCTAAATTTGCCTACGCGCTGCACCATTTCACCGGCAGCAAAGAGCACAATGTCGCCCTGCGCCAGAGAGCCATTTCCCGTGGACTAAAACTGAGCGAGTGGGGGCTCTTCCGCGAGGGACTCCCCGAAGACGATCCCTCGGCTCTCGTGCCCTGCGCCACTGAAGAAGAACTCTTCCGCAAACTGGGCCTCGATAACATTCCGCCCGAGTTGCGCGAGAACATGGGAGAGATCCAGGCGGCAGAAGAAGGCACGCTCCCGCGGCTCGTGGAGTGGACTGAATTGCGCGGCACTTTCCATAACCACACCTCCGCTAGCGATGGCAAAGCGAGCCTCGAAGAAATGGCGCAAGCCGCCGCCGACCTCGGGCTCGACTACTTCGGTATCGCCGACCACTCGAAATCTTCGGTGCAGGCGAACGGACTCGATGAAACCCGCCTCTTGGCACAGGTGGCTCAAATCCGTTCTTTCAATAAATCCAAACGCGACATCCACCTCTTCGCTGGCAGCGAAGTGGATATACTCAAAGATGGCTCCCTCGATTTCTCCGACGATATTCTCTCGCAGCTCGATTATGTCGTAGCCTCGGTTCATCAGGCCATGGGCATGGACGAAGACTCGATGACGCGCCGCCTCATTCGCACCATCGAGAACCCGCATGTCACCATGCTGGGTCATCTCACGGGACGACTCTTACTCTCGCGCGAACCTTACCCGGTGGATCACCTCAAAGTGATAGAGGCCTGCGCCCGTAACGGTGTCTGGATCGAACTCAATGCCAACCCGCGCCGCCTCGATATGGACTGGCGTTGGTGGCGGGCCGCCCGCGATCGCGGGGTGCTCTGCTCGATTAACCCCGACGCCCATCGCCCCGAGCAGATCGGCTACTTGCGACTGGGCATCAACATCGCCCGCAAGGGATGGCTGCGGCACAAAGATGTCGCCAACACCCTTTCTCTCTCGCAAGTCACCGCGTTACTCGCCCTGAAAAGCCCGGCTCTTTCGCGGGCTTGACAGAAGCTATCCTCGGGCGAATCTTTCCCCACTATGGATAACACTGAACCTTGCTCGTGCTGCTGCACTTCGAACCCCCGCCTAGTGATCGCGGCCATCGCCGCTATCGCCATCTTGGTGGTATTGGGTGCCGCCGCTCTCGTGGGCACTCTCGTCATCTCCCAATTCAATATCTTGGATTGGATGTCCTGATTTCCCCAGCCAGCCCCATTACTTTTTCATACGAATTTTTTCTGACACCATGAGCTACCGCACGCACCATTGCGCCCAGTTGGGCGTTTCCGATATTGGCACCACAGTCACCTTGTCCGGGTGGGTCAACTCCCGCCGCGACCACGGCGGCGTGATCTTCATTGATCTCCGCGACCGCGAGGGAATCACGCAAGTGGTCTTCCAGCCCGAAGCCCATGCTGAAGCGGCGGCAGCGGCGCACAAGTTGCGCCCCGAGTTTGTCGTGAAAGTGGAGGGGGAAGTGGTTCGCCGCATGGAGAGCACTGCCAACCATAAAATCGCCACTGGCCAGATCGAAGTGGTTGCCAGCCGCCTCACCGTGCTGGCCGAGAGCGAAGTCCCGCCCTTCCCCCTCGACGACCCCGCTGTGAACGAAGATCTGCGCCTGACTTATCGCTACCTCGATCTGCGCCGCCCCGAGATGCTGCGCAACTTGCGCCTTCGCCACCGCATTGTGAAAACGGTGCGCGATTATTTCGACACCCAAGATTTCGTAGAGGTGGAGACACCTATTCTCTCGAAGAGCACACCAGAGGGAGCCCGCGATTTCCTCGTGCCCAGCCGCCTGAACCCCGGCCATTTTTACGCTCTACCCCAAGCCCCACAGCAATACAAACAGCTCCTCATGGTCGCTGGGGTGGAACGCTATTTCCAGATCGCCAAATGCTTCCGCGACGAAGATCTCCGCGCCGACCGCCAACCCGAATTTACCCAGGTGGATGTCGAGGCATCGTTCATTTCCCGCGAGGATATCCTCGGTTGGATCGAACAACTCATCGCCGACATTTTCAAGAAATCTCTAGATGTCCAAGTGCCGGTGCCCTTTGAGCGAGTGCCTTGGCAGCAGGCGATGGATCTCTACGGCAGCGACAAACCTGACCGCAGGTTCGGCATGCTCCTGACCGATCTGGGCTCCATCTTTACGGGCACGGAGTTTAAGGTGTTCCGCGGCGCTTTGGATGGCGGCGGCGTGATCAAAGCGATCAATGCGAAAAAACTCGCCTGCATCACCACGGGTCAAATCGAAGAGCTGACCACCATGGCCAAGCAGTATGGGGCCAAGGGTCTGGCTTTTATCAAAGTCGAAAACGGCGAGTGGAAATCGCCGATTGTGAAATTCTTTACCGAAGCCGAAAAACAGGCGCTGACACAAGCCATGCAGATCGAGGAAGGTGACCTGATTCTCTTCGGCGCCGACAAGTGGGAGACTGTCTGCGAAGTGCTGGGGCGCATCCGCCTGCGCGTCGCCGAACTGCTCGGGCTCCTCAAAAATTCCAGCGAGTGGAACTTGCTCTGGGTCGTGGATTTCCCCCTGCTCCAATACTCACCTGAAGACTCTAAGTGGAACGCGGTGCACCATCCGTTCACCCGCCCGAAATCTGAGGACATGCCACAACTGGAAGCCGGTGAATTCGGTCGTGTGCGTGCCGAGGCTTACGATGTCGTTCTTAACGGCGTAGAAATCGGCGGCGGCAGCATCCGTATCCACGAATCCTCGCTCCAGGCGAAAATGTTTGGCATTCTGGGAATCTCTGAGGAAGAGCAGAAAGCGCAGTTTGGCCACATCATCGAAGCTCTCGCTTTCGGCGCACCTCCGCACGGCGGCATAGCCTTGGGTCTCGACAGGCTCGTCATGCTTTTAGCAGGGGCTACGAGCATCCGCGATGTCATGGCCTTTCCGAAAAACAACCGTGGCCAAGAGCTGATGAATCAAGGCCCGTCCCCAGTAGAGCCGAAGCAACTGAAGGAACTCCATATCCAACTGCGCAGCGCCCAGTAGTCTGGGTGGTCTGGGCACTCGAGCTGCTTTTCTACCCAGATTATGCAATAGAGCGCGAGGGGTGCAGGTGCGAGGCGCGAGGGGTGCCGCTGTAGTAATCTACTGCAAACCCTGAGCAACAAAGCAGATGCGCCCATCCCGCCTATCCGTTAGGATTGAAAACTCCGCCCCTTTTGCCGCTAGTTTTTATTCACCATTTTGGTGATCTAGATTTTGCCTCGTTGTCTACTCAACTGCCTAATAAACCCAGATTTTGCATTAGGAAGGGC
>DYRQ01000063.1 GCA_020718645.1 Verrucomicrobium spinosum | reverse complement strand
AAAAGCGGCAGGATGCCGCTTCTACTTTTTCCTCCCCTATCCGTGGAATTCGTGCAGTTTGATTCGCATCCTTTGGATGTCTCACCTTTCGGGCTCCGCTTCGCGTCGTCTCCCCCGAGCTTTGGCTCCGGTGGTGTGGTTCACATTTTAGGGGTTCTGGCTCGTCCTCCGTGGAAGCGAAGATCTGTCCCTGCAAAAAATTATCGAGGTTGTTGGCGATGGCTGTTTTTTTGAGTTCATGTCTGATGAGTTGCCGCATCCGATGCGCATTCGGAGGAGCAGGCCAGCTTCCATTTTCTTGCCATAGCCGAAAATGCCTCTTTGTGTTTATCCCAGTCATGCAAAATAGCGGGGTCAAAATCGGCTCCATTCGGCCACTCCACCGTTCCCACCTCGGGATTCAATCTCACTTGCTGGAATAGTGCCGAATCTCGAAGCGGACCGTAAAGTTGCCCTTCAAGCACTGAAGACAGATCCACACACGCTGTCTTGCCGTCGTTAAAATCTAATTTCAGAGCATAGGGTGCTGATGGCTCACAACGAACGATGCGGTAAATCGGATGGATCATAGGGTCATTCTAAAGGCTTGATCGGTGTTGCTTGCATCCCATGCAGCAAGGACTGGCAATCCCCGTTCAACTCTTCTTGGTGCAGCTCTGCCCACGCTTCCACAAGGCGTTGTTGCCTTTGAGGAAGATAACCAGCAAGCATGGCCACTGGATCTATACTATAAATGGCAGAAAACTCTTGGTAGTAAACATGAAAATGCGGCATGTGGTGAGCTTCGGTTGGCTCAGAATACATGCGAACAATGATACCAAAAAAACGCGATATTTCAGGCATGGCGAAACTCAATCACTTCGCGAATAACTTCGACACTTGCAACCCGCCTAGTCCACGGCAAACCCATTGGGTGAAGCAGCTTCTCAAATCGTTCAGGTTCGTGAGGTGCATGGCCAAAACCGGCCTACCCCGCTCCAAGCGTGTCCGTATAAAAGAAGCCCCGGATATGGAGTTACTGCCAATAACACAAATGGGTGGGACGGTCATGAGGCTCCTGACAACGGCACAGGGATGCCTTTGGTTATTTTCATCAGCCAGCTATTTTCTTCGCAGAGCCTTCTGTATGCGCATCTCCGTTATCCATCGGCGGCAAGGATGGGGTTGAGAATGTTTTGGCTCAAGCTATTCTTGCGCAGGCGTAGTTACGGCCGTAGCACGACATGTGATTTTGGTAGAAAGCCGAGCAGTTTTTCTTCGATGATTTGGCATCTTGGAAATAATTCTTCCATCTCGCGGCGCGTCAGAAGGCGGGTTGTCTCCACCATCTGATCCACTGCATTTTGATCGGGCTTTTCCATCCAACCCCAAGGAGTCAAGTGGCGCAACCAGCGCTTCTGCCACCGAGGTGACATGTAATGAACAAAAGGGGCGAGGTAATGGGGCTCGATCGGGCATTCTCGTGCTGGTGTTTGAACCCAGACCTTTTTACCGACCCGTAAAATTTCCTTGGCGAACAGCTTTTGGTTTTCCCATGAGCCCACATGTTCAATTACAGAATTGGAGAAAACGATGTCGAACGATTGATCTTCAAAAGGGAGATGGCACCCATCTCCAATAAGAGTCTCGATGCCGGGCACCGCCTCGGGTAGATACCTGTTAATAGTCGTAATGTTCACCTGCATCGGTGGAACATTGAGCCAATACTGAGGCACACCTCGACATCGAGCAAGCGCTCCCCAGCAACAGGACTGATGAGACCCAAAAACTTTTGATGCCTTTTCCTCCTCCATATTTTGAAGATCTGTCTGTAGAGTTGATCGAGGGTGGGACTCATGGTGTGGGTCACTTGTATTACTAGACCCTATGGTGATTATCCTTATTGATCAAGTGTTCCTCTCGACACCCAGAGGTCTCTCTATTTGTTAGGACTGGGGGTTTCCAGAGCGGAATATTTTTTTGGTAGGCCACGAGGGCCACCAAATGCCCAGCTACCGGAATAGTTCCAAGCTGAAAAAGTATGGCTAAAAAGAACTCGGTTCCTACATCCTCTCCATCGAGGGGCAGCCATGCGGAGATGAGAAGCAAGACCGTGCCAAGGGTCAGAGCTTTAGCAACAGCATGACACCGGCAGAGCAGGTCGGGCAGGCGCACGAGCCCAATGCCTGCCACGAGTATGAGGCAGCAGCCAGAAAGTGCCAACAAGCTGGAAAGCCAAGTTGTCACTGGGTGACACCTCCCTCGCCATGCAGGTCATTTTCTGGGGCATTCGACGCAAAAAACGCCATGGCCACAGTGCCGATGAACCCTAACAGTGTCATAACCAGCAGCAGCTCGATGTAGAGTGCCGTATGCCAGCGCGCGCTCAGCAGGCACACCATGCCAAGACCGGTGGAGGCCACCAGGTCAAAAGCCAGCATCCGGTCAAACAGGGTTGGCCCCATCCAAAGCCGGATCATTCCAAATAGCACGGCTGAGCCGAGCAGGATAATACAGAGGGTGAATATGTTTTCGATCATCGCATGAACTCCATAATGCGCCGTTTCCAGACCCTATCCAACTCCTCCCGCACTGCGTCGGGGGCACTCCCATCAAGGAGGTGAAGGATCAGGTGGTTCCAGTCAGGCGCGATTTCTACTGTTGTTGTGCCGGGTGTTAGGGTGATGCAGTGAGAAAGCAGTAATATTTCAGACCGCGTCAGGCCCGATACATCGTAAGTAAAATACTGGGGTGACAGAGTATCTTTTGATCGAAAGAGCACTGTCTGTGCGACCGAGAGGTTGGCTCGAAGAAACTCTGCCAGAAATATCATCACAAACCGAAACAGCGCTACCACCCTGCGCACATAATTTTCTGCTCCTAGCAGTTTTCGAAAACATGCGATCAAGATAAAACCGCCGATCCACCCTGCAAAGAGTGAGTTCAAGCCCCGCTCTTGCGAGAGGAAAAACCAGACGAGAGCCACTGCAGTATGGCAGGTGAATGGGATCATGGCATACCTCCACCCAGACGATCTTTGCCAACGAGCTCTAACACAGATTCCGCGTAGCCCGTGCGATCCATGACTCCGGCGGCGGCCACCCGGGATAACTTGACCATAGGACCAGCCAGCACTGTCATGCCCAAGGTGAGAACACAGAGTATGGAGATAGTGGCCGCCATTTTCCAGAGGCGCGTGTCGGTGGTAGTGGGTGCGGGTTCCACCGAAGCAGCCGCAAAAGCCGAATTCCAGATTTTGACCATGGAGATCAAAGTCAGCACGCCGCCGATCATGCCGGCAGCTACCCACCCGTATTCATAGCGGGTGATGCCAGCTTCTAGGGCGAGGAGTTTACCCCAGAAGCCACTCAAAGGCGGCAGCCCTGCCAGAGAAAAGGCTTGGATAGCGAACAACCCAGCCAGCCAAGGTGAGGCCCGTAGTAGTCCGCCAATTTTTGATAGGCGATCTGTGCCATGGATCGCCAACACCACACCTCCGATTAAGAACAGCGAGCTTTTTACCACCATGTTATGCCACAGGATCAAGATCGCAGCGGTAAAACCTCCGCGGGTCATGAGTGCTGCTGGGAGTAGCATGAGGCCGATTTGTCCGATAATATGAAACGAGAGAATATCTCGGATGCGATCCCGTGACACAGCCCCCAGACCGCCCACAACGGCTGTCACCGCTGCCAACCATCCCAAGGCCTCATAGACTCCAGGAAAGGCTGGTGGAAATACGGTGCCCAAGCATCGGAGTATGGCATAGACGCCAATCTTGGTGAGGAGTCCTCCGAACAGCGCAGCACAAGCGGGAGGTAATGTTGGATAGCTGTTGGGCAACCAGTGGTGCAAGGGAACCACACCAGCTTTGATGGAAAACGCCAGACACAGGATAATGACGAGGAAAGTCATGCGAGGATCACCCACTAGACTCCCGGAACGCACGATGATGTCGGCAAAGTTCAGCGTGCCAAAAAGGGAATAGACCAACCCTGCAGCAGTCAGAAATAGGGCGCTTCCCACGAGGTTAATGGCTACATAGGGGACTGCATGGCGGATCTCCCAACTATCGGATTCGATCACCATGAGAGCGTAGGAAGCGACGAGGGTGATTTCGAAAGCAACGAAGAGATTGAATAGATCCCCCGTAGCGAAGGCGAGATTGGCCCCCATCATCATCGTGTGCACCAAAGGCATCCTGAGCGGGTGTTGACGAGCGGCTGGCATCTCGTAGTGACTGAACAACACAGCCGTGGCAGCGACTGAGGAGGCTAGCGCCATCATTACTGCTGATAGAGGATCCACGACCAAGGCAATGCCGTAGGGCGGGCTCCAGTTTCCAGCCATGCAGGCTAAGATCTCGCCATGGCGTGTCTGCATTGCCAACCACCAGCAGAGCAACGCTTGCGCGACTGAGAATCCTACCGAAAACCCACTCCGCAACGGACTCGGTTTGGCCCAGAAAAACAACACCAGCGCCGAGAAGAGTGGAAGCAACACAGCCATAGCAGGAAGGGGGCTCATGGTGTGTTCTCCTCTCCATCACTGCGTGCAGCAAATAGTTTTTCGCTATCTGTGGTTCCATGGTCGAGTGCCAAGCGGTAAACCAGCACAACTAAAAACGCGGTGACAGCAAAACTGATGACAATCGCTGTCAGTATCAAGGCCTGTGGCAGTGGATCCACGGCTGGAAAATTTCCCGCACCGACTATGGGAGCCTCCTTGCCACGAGGATCGCCGGAAGTTGCTAGCAGGAGGAGGTTCACAGCATTGGACAACAGCAGAAAACCGAACAGCGTGCGCACGAGATTTCTCGAGAGCACGAGATACAACCCGCACCCGAAGAGCGCGGCGACGATGCAAGCGGTATCAGTTTGCACGGGTTCCCTCCAAAGGTTCTTCCGAGGGTGAGCTATAGCGGCGCTCTTCCTCCGCCACCAGTGCGGGCAGACCACAGGACGAGGCAGCAAAAGAAGCCACTACCTTGGTAGTAACTCCTACTACCACAAGGAATACCCCGACATCGAAGATCAAGGCCGTGCCGAAGGACCAACCATTATTCCCGAGAATCCAGAAAAAATGCTCCAGAGCCGCGCGCCCAAAAAGTATGGGCACGAGTGCGGTCGCCCCGGCCACAGCCAACCCGATTCCCGCAATCAGGCCGGGATCAGCGCCGAGAACTCGCCCGAATTTCTCTGGGCCACGAGCGTATCCCAAAAGCACAACGGAACTCGCAGTAACCAGCCCAGCAATAAACCCGCCTCCCGGCGCATGATGACCACGCAGCAGGAGGTATAAAGAAAGGGTGTTGGCCATGAAAAAAGCTAAAGTGGACGAGGCACGGAGGATGGGTGAGCTGAGGCCGGTCATGATTTTCCCTCTTCTCCTAACCCGAGCCCCGGAGTCAGGTCTCGCCCCTGTTTCTGCTCTTCAGAATTTCGGCGGTAGCGCATCAGAAGACCAAGGCAGCCGAGCATCGCAGCCAGCAACACCGTGATTTCTCCCAGCGTATCCAGACCACGGAAGTCCACCAAGATAGTATTCACCGCATTTTTGCCGTGTGCCATGTCCTCGGTGTGACGGATAAAAAAGTTACCGACAGGATTGTGGTGGGGCATTCCTGTCACCACAAGTATGAGAACTCCCACTGCCGCCGCAACTGAGCACGATACAGCGACGCGCAATCCTTGAGCCATGGCAGAAGAGGGAAGGTCGCTCCACTGCTCCAAAAGCCCTTGCTTCGCACAGCGTCCCAATAATAAGTAGATAGCCACAATACTCACCGTCTCAACGAGGAGCTGGGTCAGCGCCAAGTCAGGGGCTCGTCCCAAAACAAAATAAACAGTCACCATGAATCCGGAGATACCCAAGCAAGCGAGTTGTCCACCCCAACTCCGGAACAAGACGAGGCCAAGGGCTGGCAAAACAATAAAGACTCCAACCAGCAGCCTGAGAGGACTCATACCCCCAGTAAAATCCACGAACTGGAGCAGAGGACCAAATCCACCTGCAAAGACCTGTTTCCATGCAAAGGCACCTAGGGTCACCCCCGCAAAAGCGGTGACAGCCAGCACGGCACTCTGTTCGCGATCCGTTTGGAATAGACGCACGGAAGCGCGGCCAGCGGCAATAGTTTTTTCATGCAACCACTCGAACAACCTCTCGGCTTTGAGGTAGCTAGGCACTCCCGGACAAGGCCGATCGCCGTAGTGACTGACTCGATAAAGCGCGAGACCTGCCAGAACCACGGCCAGACTCACCCAGAGTTCACGGGTCCAGCCGTGCCAAATCTGGAAATGTTCCGCCGTGCCAGCGTGCAAACCAGGGACAGTGAACGGCTGCAAGAGTGGATTCAGGAAAGAAGGTGCGATACCGGCCAGCAGAGCGCATCCGGAAAGCACGGCAGGCGGCAGAGTCATCCACGCAGACGGTGCATGGAAATGGGCAGTTACTGTCTCGGGTTCTTTTCCGAAGAATACCCGTAGAATGATCTTGGCTGAGAAAGCAACTTTCAGCAGCGAGGTCAGAACCACACAGACGACGGCAAACGACCCAAGATAGCCATGAACAGAGAAGGCGGAAAAGATCTCTTTCAGCATGAACTCTTTGCTCAGGAAACCTGTGGTCAGCGGGAGCCCGGCCATAGCTGCACAGGCAATGGCACAGGACGCCGCTGTCAGGGGTAATCTCGGTGCTAACCCGCCCAGTTTTCCAATATCCCGCGAGCCTGCCGCATGTTCGACGATACCCGCCACCATGAACAGGGATCCTTTGTAAAATAGGTGATTCAAGATGTGGAGGTAATCATAATCCACACCGCCGTTGGGTCCGAGTGCGTAGTAGCCAATCAGGTATCCAAGCTGGCTCACGGTCGAGTATGCCAGAATAGCTTTCAGATCCGATGACATCAAAGCCAACACGGCTCCCAGCAGCATGGTGCTAAAAGCGGGCACACCCAGCAGCGGCGCCCACAATTCCCGCTCTCCGAAAATCGGAAACAGCCGCGCACACAGAAAAATGCCGAGTTTAACCATGGTCGCCGAGTGCAGGTAAGCACTCACAGGTGTCGGGGCGGTCATGGCATTCGGAAGCCAGAAATGGAAAGGGAAGATGGCGGACTTGCCAAAAGCCCCGACCACGAGCAACACGAGGCAGGCATCGAGCCAGTCCTTGTGAGTCTGTGGCAGGGGTGAGCGCAGTATAGTGGCCAAGTCGTAGGTGCCGGTGACTTGTTTGAGCATCACTATTCCCAACAGCATCACCAATCCAGTCACGGCTGTCACCAGCAAGGACATTCTAGCTCCACGCCGGGCCTCCTCCGAGGTGTGTTCAAACCCAATCAAAAGGAAGGACGCCAGCCCGGTCAGTTCCCAAAATATGAAAAGTAGCAGGAGATTATTTGAGAAAACCGTGCCGAGCATCGAGCCCATAAAAAAGAGCAACCCAGCATAGAAACGGCGGTGATCTCCCTCGCGTCCCGCCATGTAACCCCGGCTATAGACAAGCACCAAAACGCCCATACCCAGCACAATCACAGCGAAGAATAACGAGAGGCCATCTACCAAAAAAGACAGAGACAAACCGCACTCTGGAACCCAAGACCAGTCGAGGACAAAAGAAGGATGGGCACCAGCTTTTGACCCAATCGCCAGCACACCACATAACGAAGCCATGGCCACGCCCAAGGCTATGAAGCCGGGAAAAGGCAACCAGCGACGGGGCACCAGCGCCACTGCTAGCGCGCCAGCCGCAGGCAACAGGAGCACCAAGGCCAAGCCCAAGCCCAAGCTCATTTGCAAGCCTCGCTCTTCATCTTCATGCTGCGTTCATCCGTGAAGTTATTCTCAAATCATCCTTAAAAAACAGCGGTTACTAGCTTGTGCCGTGCCAAACTCTGAAAACCGCCAGATTTCAGAAAGTCTCAAGCACAGGTTAGGAAGCAAAAATGTATTGGCACGGTTCTAGCTCATCTCCGGCATGCAAGCATCGCATCAGACCGATTGGAAAGGAGTCAGAGTATGACATCTACTGTTACCGCCTTCTTCGCGGATGCCGCCACCTTTGGGGAGGCGGAAAAAAGTGCCTTGGGCTCGGCAAAAAAATCCCCTGATACCAGTGTCTCATTCGATAGCTTTTTTAAATCGGAATCATCTTCGCGGCAGCGTCCTGACAATTCTAGCTCTGTGGATGAAGACGCCGCCACCCAGCGTTCACGGCGCCCAAGCAAAAAAAACACATGCAAGACAGACGACCGCAGCGAGGATGCAGACAAAATCTCCAAAGAGACGACCTCTGAAGAGACGGCGGAGGGACAAACTAACTCCGAGAGAAATACTTTTGTGCATGAGCTGGCTGAAGCCACTCAGGAGAACACTGCGCAGGCGGAGCAGTCCTGCGATTACAACGACGAGGGCATGGTGACCGTTCTGTTTCAGGCAATCGCTGCACCAGTGATTCAGCAAGCGATAGATGCCACTACACCAGTTCCCCAAGCTGAAGCTTCATTACCGGATAATGCTCAGAGTCTGCTAGCAGGTGAAGTCGAACAGGCTGCCATGACAGAAATGTCCCCAGCTCTACAAACCCGCCTAGCACAGGATGCGGTCGTTAATCAAAGCACCGAAAGTCAAACTACCGATGCAAGTGCCAGTGGGTCTCTAGGAGAAGACGGCACCACGACACTTGCTAGTGTTGCAGATGAAACTGAGCAGATGGGCGAAAACGGCAAGACTCATCAGCTTCAACCATCCTCAGAAATACCGTATATTCTCTCCCGTATGCGAGCGGCCTCCAATGACCGCGCTGCGACAGTCAGCGCAGCAACGGCAGGCCTCAGTGCATGGGCTGGCAGTTATCAACAAGCTTATGGTTTTGGCGCGTCTATGCCCCGTCACCAAGCAGTTACCCAGCCTGTCCAAGCGGAAACTGCAACAAAAGAAAAAACGGTGCTTACCGATGCGTTCAAGGGTCTCACGGGATCCGAAACATTTCAGGGGCGACTCGAGCGTTGGAGCAGTGGCGGTGATTCGCAGGCGTTGAAACTCGAGAACAACACCCAACTGTCTGAAGCTATCGAAGCGGCTCTCCATACGGAAATCAACGAGGGAGAAAGCAAGCGCTTGCAAATCGAGCTGCGCACTCCCCACGGGGCGAAGGTCTCCCTCGCCTTAGTCAACCGCGGTGGTGAAGTGCGTGTGCAAATCGGTGGTGAGTCGCCAGAGGTGGTTGAGTGGCTCAAAGGACAGGTAGAATCCATGAAAGAAATCCCAGCACCCACAGCAGTCAAGTGGTTGCCTGTGCAACAGGAACTGGCTCGCAGAGAAACTACCACTCGCGAAAGCGACACGCGAAAAAAAGATTTTGCAGACACACAAATAAAATCCCGTCACGCCGCGGAGCCAGAATCGGTCTGGCAGCGTATGGGTGATTGGTTGGCAGGAGGAAAAATATGAATCCCATGGCTATCACAGCGGGGCTGGGCATGATCGGCTCTCTTTCTAAAATGGCCGGCAAAGCCTTTGGTGGCAGTGCTGCCGACAAAGCATCTTCGATGACAGCCTCTCGCGAGGCGCACTTTGCGAAAGAATTGAACAAGGCGCAGAAGAACGGTTTTGGCGGTCTCTCGCCTGCTGACCAGCAAGAGCAGCTCCTGAAATTGCTCGGCAAGAAAGTTACCCTGACCACGCGGTCTGGTGAGATAGTCTCGGGCACGCTGGAGAATGCAGATTTCAACTCCAAGCCTCCCACAGCAATTGTAAACGGAAAATCTGTGGCGATCACCGACATCCAGTCGGTGGCGTGAAAGGAACACTATGAGCGATGTAGCAGCAATCAGTTCAACAGGCACAAGTTACCAAGACCCACGCATTGTATCGAAGTCACTCACCTCGGATGACTTTGTGAAAATCATGGTCACCCAGCTCTCGCAGCAGGATCCTTTCAAGGCGCAGGACACCAACGCCATGATGCAAAATTTTATGAGCATGGGAAACTTCCAAGCCATCCAAGAAATGACCACCAACATGAAGTTAGTTCAAGAGCAGCAGGCGGGGCTTCTCGCCGAAAGCTTGGTGGGCCGCACCGTCGAAATCACGAAAAACGACGGCAGCTTAGTCTCGGGCGTTGTGGCCAGTGCCAAGGCTACAGACTCCGATGTGACCGTGACCATCGGCTCTGCCAGCTACAGCTCCAAAGACATCACCTCCATTCTCAACCCAGTTCCGGCAACTTGAAATAATCAGCACCTCGAGGAAAAAACTATGATACGCAGCATGTATTCCGCCGTGAGCGGCCTAGCCACAAACCAAGTTCGTATGGACATCATTGGTAACAATATTTCCAATGTGAACACTCTGGCCTACAAGACTAATGTCGCCAGCGTGGCCTCGGCCTTCGAACAGACTTCTCGCACAGCCAACAGCACTCAACCCACCGGCCTCACTGTCGGTCTCGGCACCCAGATCGTGGGCACCGTGCGCCAGTTCACTCAGGGAGCCTTTCAGCGCACCGATGTGGTCAGTGACCTTGGTATCCAAGGGGATGGCTTCTTTGCTGTTAACCTTGCTGAGACAGGTGTTGGCGTCGGCTATCTCACTCGTGCAGGCAATTTTGTTAAAGATTCTGAAGGCTACCTCCGCATGCCCGAGGGACCCTACTTGCTGGGTGATATGAACGGGATTAACATCGTGGACGCCACAGGGCTAGCTAGCGGGGCTTATGTGCCTGCTGATGCCAATATCCTGACCCCGGTTGGGAGCGCAGGATTTCCGGCTGACCGCATGCGTATCCCCACGACTATTGCTGCTGGAGCCGGTGTTCCCGCCGCTGCAGCAGATGAGCCAGTCGTGAATTTCTCCATTCGTCGCGACGGTATGGTGACAGCCGTAGGTTCCAACGGCACTCTGCTCGATATCGGTTATGTCACAGTGCAGAAATATTCCAATAACAACGGACTGAAAGCCGAAGGCGGCAATCTCTACACCTACACCAGCGGTGCTGGCACTAACCAATTTTTTGCTGGCACCTATGGCGGCTCAGGTAGCATCCAAAGCGGCACGCTGGAAATCTCGAATGTGGACATGTCCCGCGAGTTCAGCGACATGATCATCACGCAGCGCGGGTTCGATGCCAACGCCCGCACTATCTCCACTAGCGACGAGATGCTGCAGACGCTCACTAACATGAAACGCTAATAAACGCGTAACCCCCCAGAAAAAAAGCCATGACACGAAGCATGTTCAACGCGGTAGGA
Organism: Verrucomicrobium spinosum; assembly: GCA_020718645.1. Classification (GTDB taxonomy): domain Bacteria; phylum Verrucomicrobiota; class Verrucomicrobiia; order JADLBR01; family JAIBCM01; genus DYRQ01. The sequence continues at coordinate 4,842 of DYRQ01000063.1, read as the reverse complement.
GGCCTGCTGGCCCAGCAGACCCGGCTCGATGTAATCGGCAACAACCTAGCCAACACCAATACCATCTCCTACAAATACAGCTCGGTCGAGAGCGCTACTGTTTTCGACCAATTATCCTCGCCTGCCACTACCAGTAAGCCGGTAGGCATTGGGGTGGGTCTTGGCACTGTTATTTCTGGCACAGTAAGAAATTTCACACAAGGCGCCTTCCAACGCACCGATGTGCCATCCGATCTCGGTATCCAAGGTGATGGCTTTTTCACTGTCCAAAATGCTGCTGGCACTAACTATTTAACCCGTGCCGGAAATTTTGTGAAAGACTCCGAAGGCTACCTGCGCACGCCCGAGGGATATTACCTCATGGGTAGCACGACACTCCAGACATCAGCCGGCGGTGGCTTTCCCTCTACACGCATTCAGATTCCATCCACGGTCAGCGGGGAATCCACCGCAAACTACGGTATTGGTCGCGATGGCACGGTCACCGTCAACGGCGCTAACGGTGCCCAGACTGTTCCAGGCTACATCACCATCAGTAAATTCCAGAACAGCCAAGGGCTCCAATCCATCGGTGACAACCTCTACCAATACAACGCCGCAGCTGGTAAAAACGAATTTTACGGAGCTGGCTATGGTGGCGCTGGCACGATTCAAGAAGGTGTGTTGGAAATATCCAATGTCGAGATGGCTCGCGAATTCAGCGAGATGATCCTCGCCCAACGCGCCTTTGATGCCAACGCCCGCACCGTGACCACCAGTGATGAAGTGCTCCAAGTCGCACTCGATCTGAAGCGGTAATCTTCATCCCAGACTCTGCCACAGCACGCGATGGATGCAGGTGCGTGGTGCTGTTTTACTGGCACCGCTCTCTATGGGCAGAGGAGACGACCACATATTTGTCGGCCCAACCTTTGAGTTTAGCCCTCTCTTCAGGCGATAGCTGGCGCACCACTTTTGCAGGGGATCCGAGCACAAGGCTTCCTTCTGGGATGACCATCCCCTGAGTCACCAGCGCTTTCGCACCTACGATGCTCTGGCGACCGATCTTGGCTCCATCCAGTATAGTCGCTCCCATACCAATCAGGCACTCGTCCTCCACCACACAGGCGTGAACGATAGCACCGTGTCCGACTGTGACGCTTTCGCCGATGATGCAAGGATAGTCGTCGGCCAAGTGGAGCACTGCACCGTCTTGGATATTGCTCCGGCGACCAATAGAGATGTAGTTGATGTCCCCGCGAGCCACGGCACTGTAGAAGATGCTCGACTCATCACCCATGCGCACATCGCCGCAGACGGTGGCTGTAGGGGCGATGAAGACCCGCTGTCCGATGGTGGGTTCTTTTGCCAAAAATTGCTGTAGTTTTTCTTCAACACTCATGGGGTCAGAGTGACAGGGTTTCAGGCAAACTGCCAGCACGGAAATTCAGCGCGGCGTTTCAGAAAATACTTGGCGGATGACTTCCTCGATCGGCACCTCATGGACATTGATGTCAGCCACCTCGACACTTTCAAAAATGTGACGGCAGCGACTAGCCACCCCGTCTCGCGCCACCGAGATTCGCACGATCCCGCCCTCGCGAGTAGCACCCTCGCCAAAGATGGCGCTGTCCACCGCAGGATCGCTGGGTGTGACCTCGATGATCTTCTTGCTCGAGAAGCGATCCACAATCTGCCGCAAAGGCCCATCGAACTGAATGCGGCCACGGTCTATGATGATCACACGCTCGCAGAGCGCTTCGATGTCCTGCATATAGTGACTGGTCAAAATAGTAGTCGTGCCTGTGTGCCGGGGATACTGTTTAAGAAAATCGCGCACCTTGTGCTGGGAGATCACATCGAGGCCGATGGTGGGTTCGTCGAGAAAAAGAATCTCTGGGCGGTGCAGCAGGGCGGCAATCAATTCAAATTTCATGCGCTCACCCAGAGACAACTCCCGCACCATGACATGCAGTTTGTGTGCTACATCCAAGTGCTCGGAAAGTTCGCGGATCGTGGCAGCAGCATCTGATTTACTGATACCGTAGATAACCCTATTGAGCTCGAGAGATTCCGCAGCAGGCAAATCCCACCAGAGCTGATTTTTCTGACCCATCACAAGGGCGAACTTCCGTTTGAATTCAGACTGCCTTTTCCAAGGCGTGTATCCCAGCACCTCAGCATGTCCGGAGGTAGGATAGAGCAGCCCGCTCAGCATCTTGAGAGTTGTGGTTTTACCTGCACCGTTAGGGCCGAGGAAACCGACCAGCTCTCCCCTAGGAATATCAAAAGAGACTCCATTGGCTGCCACAGTATCCTCGTGAGTGCGTGACCAGAGATCGCGCAGCGCCCCACGGAAGCCTGGCCGCTTCTTATAAGTGCGGAAGGACTTGGTCAAACCCGAGGCTCTCACAGCGAAATCTGTCATGCCGAAAGATTCTGCAAAAGATTCTCTCGAATGGCAACCCCCGCATCTTCTGGGGCTCTCCTAAAAATAATCCTCAACCTCAACTTTAAACACAGCGCACAAAACAAGGGGCAAGAATACACAGACTAGCAGGGCACTCCTAGAGGTGGCACTCGATGGAATTTGTTTTAGTTGTTCTTTAAGAGTCACATAGAGATAGTGATCAAAAAAAGATTAAATGGCATGTATATTGCTACTGACCACTAACAAGATTTTATTGGATACAAGGGTTACAACCCCCAGTTCAAAAAAGATTGTAAAAATAAAACAAAAATAGTTGACGGCTTATGTAAGTGGAGTAAGAGGCTAGGTGAAAAGGGGAACCCAAAAGGTGACCAACAACAAAACAAGGAGAATGAAGAAATGAAAAAGATGACATGGTTCGCGACTGGTATCGCAGCCTTCGCACTCTCGACTGGTGTCGCTCTTGCTGGACAAGAAGCTGCCGCTACCGAGAAGAAGGTTAAAGAACTCGAACAGGCAATCGAAGATCAGGGTATCTATGTGGAAACATCGCAGAAGGGCATCGTCCTCAGCGGTTATGTGGACACAAGCTACACCTACAATTTTAACGGCGGTGGCACCACTGAAGGCCACGGCAATGTCATGGGCGCAGCCAATGGCGGCATGGGCGGCGACAGCCAAGACTTCAATGTAAACGCTGTCAAACTCGCTCTCGAGAAAGCTCTCCCCGAAGAGAACAAACTCGCCGCTGGTTTCCGCGTTGACTTGCTCATGGGCGAAGATTGGGGCGGCGCTGGTGTCAACACCATCACCCTCCAACAGGCTTATGTCACCTTCCGCGCTCCTGTGGGCAACGGTTTGGATGTCAAAGTCGGTCAGATGGTCGCCCTCCTCGGTCTCGAAGTGGACGAGCGTCCTGCTAACATGAACTTCAGCTACGGCCAGATCTATACCTTCGGTCTGCCCGCGGGTTCTGAAGCTGGCGTGAACTTCAAATACAAGTTCAACGACAATGTCACCGCCCAACTCCGCTTGGCTAACACCGACGGTGTGGACAGCGACTTCTATGATCAGGCTGACTTCTCGAAAGCCGTTTCCGCGCTGGTGTCCATCACCAACAACGCTGGCAACGCCGCTTTGAATGTCGGTTTCTGGTATACCCCCGATGGTTCTAACCTCGTTGGTGCTAACCTGCCTACCGCAGTCGCTAGCCGTTATGAGACCCATGAGATGGCCGCTCCCGGTGCGTTCGACGCAATCGGTGAAGGCACAGCTCTCGGCCAGATCGGTGAGAAAAACGCTGAGTATGTCATGGTTGGTGGTCAAGCAGATCGTCAGACAAGCGACACGGTCGCAGTCAACGGTCGTAACCACTACCGCAATGACGACGAGGTTCTCGGCATCCGCAAAGACGGTCGTATCTACGACGCTAGCACCGGTGCATTGCTCGGAGTGGACGGCAATGGCCTCGAATGGCGTGAACTCACCTACGGCGAAACCGGCACCTTCTCGCAAGAGAATGATGACATCTGGGTGTTCAATGTGAACGGTTCTTGGAAGCCCAAAGCTTTCGAAGACAAGTTGACCCTCGCGTTCGACTCCGTCCTCGGCTTGGTTGACGACAACTACCGCGCTCAATACACCGATGTGAACGGCAAAGTTGTTGTTCCTAAAGGCGACAACACTGCTTCATGGTGGGGTCTCGACCTCTTCGCAAAATATCAGTTCTCGAAGATGTTCAGCCTCGCTGGCCGCGCTGGTTACTTCCACGACGACGATGGCACCGCCAAATTGGCTGATGACGCAGTTGGCGCCACCACCTACAACGCGGTTCCCTTCCAGACCACCAGCACCGACCTGTGGAGCTACACGCTCACCGCTGGCTTCGACATCTGGGAAAACCTCGTGACCCGTGTTGAGTATCGCCTCGATGTCCTGAGCTCCGCTGGAGACTACGACGCTGAGGAGAATGCCTTCGCGAATGGCCAGTCCACCCAACACACCGTTGGCGTGAATGTTGCCTACCAGTTCTAATCTGATCTCAGATCTAGATACGAAAAACCCCGCTGCAAAGCGGGGTTTTTTTGTGCCTTGGTAGTTCGATAATTCTCTCAGGATCAGCGTTCAACCCAGATTAATGCAATAAGCGCGCACGGGGTGCCTCTGTAGTAAATTACTGCAAACCACGAGCAACAAGGCGCAGACGCTCACCAATACCCGACTTCCATTTTAGCCTCTCAGCGGCTCATGCTCACGGTGCCGGAACGATCAGTGGGAGTTGTAGAGATAGCGCACTGTGGCCCAGCCAAATGGCATATAACAAGGAGCGTGCTCAAGCTCTGTGCCATAGCGGATCACGATTTCCAGCATAGTGCGGGCATGAAAAAATGCTTCGAGGATGGGGTGGGTCTCTTCTAGCCACCGCTGATTAT
>DYRQ01000149.1 GCA_020718645.1 Verrucomicrobium spinosum | reverse complement strand
TTTAATAATGTGGATCTGCTCTGTGTCCAACACGAGTTCGGGATCTACGGTGGCGTGGCGGGAAGCCATCTGCTCGCGCTGCTCAAGGAGGTGCGGATGCCAGTGGTAACGACGCTGCACACCGTGCTCAACTCCCCGAATGCCGCACAGCGGCGGGTCATGGAGGAGCTGGTGACGCGCAGCGACCGCATGGTGGTGATGGCGGCCAAGGGATCCGAGATATTGCGCGCCGTGTATGCGGTTCCCGAGTCGAAGGTGGACGAGATTCCACACGGCATTCCCGAGATTCCTTTTGCTGATTCCTCTGTCTCGAAGGCGCAGTTCGGCGTCGAGGGCCGGATGGTGCTGCTCACCTTTGGCTTGCTGGGTCCGGGCAAGGGAATCGAGCATGTTATCGAGGCGCTGCCGCAGATTGTTCGGCGGCATCCCAATGTGGTTTATCTCGTGCTCGGTGCTACCCACCCCCATCTCGTAGCTCGCGAGGGGGAGAGCTATCGCTTGAGTCTCGAAAGACTGGCAGAGGACCGCAGTGTGAAGGAGCATATCATTTTCCACAACCGCTTCGTTTCGCTCGACGACTTGAAAGAATTCATCGGGGCGACCGACATCTATGTGACCCCCTATCTCAACGAGCAGCAAATCACCTCTGGCACGCTCGCCTATGTCTTCGGTGCTGGCAAGGCGGTCGTCTCCACGCCGTATTGGCATGCGCAGGAACTTTTGGCCGAGGGGAGAGGCAAGCTCGTGCCCTTCCGTAGCCCGCCGGCGATAGCGCAGGCTGTCTGTGAATATCTCGATGACCCGGCACTCCGCGAGAGCACCCGGCGCGCCGCCCATGCACGGGGTCGGGAAATGGTGTGGCCGGCTGTGGCCCGCCGGTATTGGGATTCTTTTCACCGCGCCTGTGCCGATCGTCGTGCAGCACCGCGCACCGCCTTCGCGGGGTGGACGCTGGCCAGCCGTCCTTACGATCTGCCGCCGCTTCGCTTGGATCACATCGTCCGCATGTCGGATGGCACAGGCATATTTCAACACGCGATTTTTAATGTGCCCAATTTCCACGAGGGTTACTGCACGGATGATAACGCGCGGGCTTTTATCCTGTGCAATCTGCTGGATGATACCAGCGGGGATCCGCTCAAGGAAGACCTCGATCGTCTGGCCACCAGTTATCTGGCGTTCTTAGCCGCAGCGCTCAATAACCAGACAGGGCATTTCCGCAATTTTATGAGCCATGGTCGGCAGTGGCTGGAGCAGGCAGGCAGTCAAGATAGCCATGCACGCGCTCTTTGGGCCATGGGCTCGGGCTCGGGGCGCTCGCACAATACCGGGCATAGCCGCCTGTGCGCTCAGCTCTTCGAGCGCGGGTTGACACTGGTCAACACTTTTTCTTCACCGCGTGCTTGGGCATTTACCCTGCTCGGCATCCATGAATATCTTCGCGGCAATCCGGCTTCCCCTGCCATTTGTAGTTCCCGCGAATGGTTGACAGGCGAACTCATCCGTATCTGGAAAGGGTGTGCTTCTCCGCAGTGGCCTTGGTTTGAATCGAGTGCGACCTATGATAATGCCCGACTGAGCCAAGCACTCATCTTGAGCGGGCAGTGGATGCCCTGTCCCGAGGCGCTCGAGATCGGGCTCAACTCCCTGCGCTGGCTGGTCTCGATTCAGAAGACGCAGGCTGGCCACTTCCGCCCGATTGGGAGCGACGGATTTTATCAGCGCGACGGGGCGCGTGCAGATTTCGACCAACAGCCTGTCGAAGCGCAGGCGATGGTGAGTGCCTGTTTGGAGGCGTTCCGCGCTACGCGGGATCCGTTTTGGTCGTTGGAAGCCCAGAGAGCTTTTGAGTGGTTTTTGGGGCGCAACGACCTTGGTGTGGCACTCTATGACCCGAGCACTGGCGGGTGTAGCGACGGGCTCCACGCCGATCGTATCAGCGAAAATCAGGGGGCCGAATCCTCCTTGGCTTTTCACTTGGCACTCGCGGAAATGAACTTCGCTGCCCACCTCATCGCAGGGCCTTTGCCTTCATGAATACCCTCCGAATCCAACGCCACAGCGTGACTTTCCAGCCCGAATCCGCACGGGTCATCATCCGTTCGTTTATACCAGGAAAAACGACGATTGTGGCTAACATCTTGTCCCGCGCTCTTGCCTTGTCCGAGCTGGAGGTTGAGTCACAGTGGCGGGCGATTCAGGGGGAATTTGCCTCTCGGCATCTGGACATTGAGTCCGTGCTGCTCACTCATTATGAAAAGGTGCGCCCCATGATCGCAGTCGCGCAGCCTCTCTCACGGGTGCGCCAATTGCTCATCGGTGCGCTCTTCTCTGGGGAATATGCGCTGGAATCAGCCGCGCTCTTCAATCCCTCTATGGTGCCACACCCCGATCAGGCTGGCGTGCCTGCCGGAGGGCTGCGTTTTATTTTGAGCCTGAGAGCTACTGGTGAAGGTCATATCTCTTCTATCGAGTTTCGCACGGGCATGATTGCGCCTGAGGGAACACTCACCATCGAGCCAGCATCACGATTTGTCAGTGCGCCGGAGATTGTTCAAAATCCCAGTTACCGTAAGGAGCCGTTTATCACGAAACTCCGAGAAATGGGTTTTGAGGGTGGTTCAGCCGCTGCTGTGATGCAGCCGCTGGCCGCCAGTTTTACACTCCAACAACTGGTCGAAAGCATGGAGCGCGTGCGCCGCGATTCGAGTGCCCCGACGCGTGATTTGCGGCGTGTGTTGGAAAGTGTTCGTTGGCTGGCCGATTCCAACTACGAGCTGAATTTTTCCTCGAAGCTCGCCGTGAGCGAACGCATCATTTTCCCGGTCTCCCCCAATGAAAGCAACGGGATCGAGGATGCACGCTTTGTCCGATTCACCGATGAGGACGGTTCGGTTCGTTACTGCGCGACTTACACGGCGTATAACGGGCGTGCTATCCTGCCACAATTGATCGAGACGCAGGATTTCCTCCACTTTCGCGTTCTCACCCTCAATGGGAGCGCTGTGCAAAACAAGGGCATGGCCCTTTTCCCACGCCGTATTGGAGGGCGCTATGCCATGCTCTCTCGACAGGATGACGAAAATCTCCTGCTCATGTTTTCCGACAGTTTGCATTATTGGAGTAACCCTCAGGTGATCTTGCGTCCGCACACCATGTGGGAGTCTGTGAAGATCGGGAACTGTGGTTCCCCCATGGAGACGGACGCTGGCTGGCTGGTCATTACGCATGGGGTTGGACCCATGAGAAAATACTGCATCGGCGCTGTGTTGCTCGATCTCGAAGATCCCACACGCGTGATTGGGCGGCTTCACGAGCCTCTACTCGTCCCCGAAGGAAGCGAGCGCGAGGGTTATGTGCCCAATGTGGTTTATAGCTGCGGGTCGCTCATCCACGGGGGCGACTTGATTCTCCCCTATGCGATGAGTGACAAGGCTTCGGCCATTGTCACCGTGCCGTTAGCGGATTTGCTTGGCGCGCTTCAAGAGGCGTAACAAGGGCGAGCGGCCAGTGAGGCTGGAGTGATTTTACGGCATAACCTCAGCAAAAAACAACACTGCTTCTAACTCGAATAAAGTTAGTTTATACAAATATGTAACCAGTTCTGTGATTTTGGGGAAAATCTCACGCGGAGGAACGGAGGGTGGGCATCTTGCCC
>DYRQ01000148.1 GCA_020718645.1 Verrucomicrobium spinosum | reverse complement strand
GGGTGATTATGGCTCAACTTGGCATCCACAAGAAAATCACATACGGCTTTTATCTTTTACTCCTTATTACGGCCATTTCCGCTGTATTGACCTTCTCTATCCTGAAACTGGTTGAACGGCAGGTTGCCTTTGGAGAGGTTATTGAAGATTTTTTTAATACGACCCTGGAAGTGCGCCGATTTGAGAAGAATTTTTTTCTCTATCATCAGGAAAAGGATTTCCAGGAAAACCAAAGTTACTGGCTCAAGATACGGGAAATTTTTGAAAATAATTCCGCAGCCCTGCGCATGGTCGTCTCCGCCACCGAAATCCAACGACTGGACTTCGTCATCACCGCTTACGATAAAAACATGCGACAGCTCCATGAATTTACACACCAATCAGGACATGATGGAGAAAACATCAATGTTCCAAATAACGAGCTGATACATCTGGAAGAGCAGGTCAGGGGAACCGGCAAGGAGCTCACCGAGTTTGGAGAAAAAACCCGCAATATCGTCAAACAAAAGATCAGGAATCTGCTGAAAACAACCCAGAACAATCTCCTGGTTTCCATGGTCTGTCTTTTTATAGCCGCCGTGGTCTTCGCCACTTTTTTAGGGAGAAAGGTCGTTAACTCCCTGAAAATGCTGGAGGGATACATCAAAATCATTTCTCATGGGGAATTCGTCGAGATTACAGATAGCGAAGAAGAGCAGGAGATTCGCTCCTTGCTCACCGCCTTCAACCGGATGACCAAAGAACTCAAGATTCGGCAGTATCAATTAGTCCAATCGGAAAAACTGGCCGCCCTCGGCACCCTGCTCTCCGGGGTGGCCCATGAACTGAACAACCCTTTGTCCAATATCTCTACTTCGGCCCAGATCCTGGGCGAGGAAATCGAAACCGATGACCTGGAGTTCAAGAAAAATCTCCTCGCCCAGATCGAAACCCAGTCGGACAAGGCGCGGGATATTGTCAAGACCCTCCTTGAATTTTCGCGGATAAAGGAATTCAAAAAGGAACCGCTGTTCCTCAAAAAACTGGTGGAGGAGACCGTTCTGCTGGTGCGGGGACATAGTCCTCATAATGTCAGCATCTCCACCGAAATCCCAGAAGATCTCACGATCCTTGCCGATAAACAGCGAATGCAGCAAGTGTTCCTGAATCTGATCAAAAACGGGATGGATGCCATGCAGGCAGATGGCCAGATCTGGATTTCCGCCTCCGACACCGGACTCTACTCCAGTTATAACGGAGTGGAGATATTGATCGAAGATGACGGGCCCGGGATTGATCCTGAGCATATCCAGAAGATCTTTGATCCATTCTTTACAACAAAGGATGTGGGCAAAGGTTCAGGACTCGGCCTGTTTATTGTCCATGACATTATCGAATGGCATGGTGGAAGCATAACCGTGGACAGCCGGCCCGGCCTCGGTACCACCTTCATCATCTGGCTGCCGGGAATACTACAGGGAAACGGACATGAGCAATGATATCGGAAAGCTATTAGTCGTTGACGATGAAGAAATCGCCCTCCTCAACCTCAAGCATATCCTCAAGAAAGAGGGGTATGAGGTCACCGCCTCGCAAAGCGGACAACGCGCCCTCCAGTTCCTGGAAGAGCAGCATTTTGATCTGATTCTGACGGATCTGAAGATGGAGAAGGTTGATGGAATGCAGATATTGCGAAAGGCCAGGGAAGTTTCTCCTGACACTGAAGTCATCATGATCACCGGCTATGCCACTGTGGATACCGCCATTGAAGCGATGAAGGCCGGGGCCTATCACTACATCGCCAAGCCCTACAAGCTCGACGAAGTGCGCAAGGTCGTGCGCGAGGCCCTGGAAAAGATCAGGCTGAAACGGGAGAACAACAGCTTACGGGAATCGCTGAAGGTTTTCCAGGGCGAGGCCCGCCTGATCACCAACAACCCAAGGATGAAAAAATTACTGGCCATGGCCAGCCAGGTGGCCACTTCCGACAGCAATGTCGTCATCTGTGGCGAATCCGGCACCGGCAAGGAACTGCTGGCCCGCTTTGTCCACTCGTGCAGTAACCGCCGCAATGGGCCTCTGCTCTCCATCAATTGTGGGGCCTTTCAGGAAGAACTCCTGGCCAATGAACTTTTTGGACACGAAAAGGGGGCCTTTACCGGCGCTGTGGAAACAAAAAAAGGACTGGTGGAGATGGCCAATGGCGGCACCCTTTTTCTCGATGAAATCACTGAGATGTCTGTGGCCATGCAGGTGAAACTGCTGAGAGTGCTCCAGGAAAGAGAGGTGCTCCATCTGGGTGGGGTCGCCCCCATTCCGGTTGATGTCCGCTTTCTGGCCGCCACCAATCGAAATCTGGCGGAAGAGGTGAAGCAGGGACATTTCCGCCAGGATCTTTTTTTCCGCATTAATGTGGTCGCCCTCAACATCCCGCCCCTGGCTGAACGAAAGGATGATCTGCCCCTGCTTATCCAGTATTTTATCAAAAAATACGGGGCGCTCATGCATAAAGATGTCACCGAAATTGATCCCGAAGTCGTGGACATCCTGCTTCGCTATGATTTTCCGGGCAATGTGCGGGAACTGGAAAATATCATCGAGCGCGGAGTCGCCCTTACCAGCGGCGCCTCCATTGAGGTCAGCCATCTCCCTGAAGACCTGCGGGGCACCTGCTTTCAAACCTTCCGCCGCAAAAGCGGCGGAATCCCCAGCCTTGCCGACCAGGAGCGGGCCTATATTGAATGGGTTTTACGGGAACACGGGGACAACAAGAGTCTGGCCGCCCAGTCTTTGGGTATTGACCGGGTGTCATTGTGGCGCAAAATCAAGAAATACGAGGCAGGAGAATAAGCTCACAGTCTTGTTGGAGAACAGGAGTGGTGCGGGAAAAGAAAGAGGCGCCATCCTGTCATCTATCGAGATAAGCGCCTGAGAGTTTTGTTTCGCATGTGTCATGAAATCAATTCCGAATAAATCCCGCCACCGGCAACCCTTTTCCCCAGTCCTTCCAGGCGCCGCTGATAATATCGAGGCGTTGGCTGACGCTGCAATAGATCGCCTCAATATCCGTCTCCAGGCTGCATTGACGGTCATAATTGGTATGACTGAAGAAAATTCGATACCGGGGCGGCTCCATTGCCACCACCTTTTCCACCACCGCCACATGACCTGTGGGCATGTGGTGTTTATTCGCCGCCAGAATCAGAACGGCCCCGGCCTCAGGAATCGTGGTCGTCTTCTGGCGTCTTTTCTCGCAGGCAAACCAGGTCAGGGGGCCATTTTCATAGCCCAGACCACAGCTCTGGATGCCGGTGCGGCAACGGGCAAAGGGCAGACTCTGGGGCTCACAACGACCGCCCTTTTTCTTTTTTCCGCCCGCCACCCGAGGCGACCGACGATAACAGTCTTGAGTTGAGCTTCCCTTTATTGCCGTTTGTTTATCTGGGCCTGAAGGAGGCGCAGGTTCCGGCGCTGGCGGAGAGGTCAGATCACCCACGGCTGGTGTTCCTTCATCGCCCTGCTCCTCTGCCTCGCGCCCATCACTCCTGTTGGCCATAACTCTTTCCTCCTGCGGAACCCGAGCGCAGGCCCCAAGAAGAACGAACCCCGTCAGCACAACCAACCACCCCGATTTCCGAAAAAGATGAAATAATCTCAAGCCGTTTCTCCTGTTTTCCCTGTCGCT
>DYRQ01000147.1 GCA_020718645.1 Verrucomicrobium spinosum | reverse complement strand
GCGCCATGATCGCGTTCGCCCGCCGGGCATCTTCCGCCCGGATGCTGCGCGATCGTATCCGGCGGTTGAGTTCCTTGCGTTCAGGAGGACTAATCACAATACGCTTGCTTTTCACTCATCCAATATAAACCATTGTGTATCCAATATCAAGGTTACGATGCACTAGTTGCGAAGCCTGCTCAGGGTGTTCTCTACAAAATGCCTGCCACGGCAGTGGCCATGTGCAACCTGCTGATACGCTGCCTTGAAGAACATTAAGAATGGAGGACTCTTGGGAACCCACATATCGGTTCTCAATATCTCGATTCACATCCAGCCCGTGTTCATGCAAGAACTTTTGTGGCATCATGCAGGCTGCCAAGGCGGTGGACGAGGGATAGCTGATTGCTTTTCCTCTGAGATCCTCCACTTTCTTAATTCCAGAATCTTTGCGGGTCAGGATAACCCCTGAGAAGTTATGATCGTCACCCATTTTCCCAAACACACGATATCCATGGCGCAAAGACTCCACTGTTTGAAGAGGATTCGGCATCGAAAAATGAAATCTCCCAGCGTATAGCTTCTTCTCGTAAGTCTGATAGTTTTGTGATGCTTCCAGTTTGATTTGGCAACAGGCCAACCGCGAATTGATCCGATCCACTAAAGGTTGATAAACAGCAAACAATTTTTCAGGGCTGTGCAAGGGATGTGGTCCAAAAATGTAAACCTCGCTCTGATCTGCAGGCGTATCACTGTATTGCGGTGCGTAACTCTCTTTTTTTTGAAATATCCAGAAAACAGCATCGCTAAAACCAGAATAGGTATAAAAAACCACCAGAATCTAGACCCAATAACCCAAATGCTTATCGGTGTTGGCATTCATGTAAAATACAGCACACACTGAATGACAGCAAGGTGATAATTTTAACTCTGTCCGGTGAGCCATGGGCACATACTATGGCATACCCCATATCCTATTGACTTTTTCATAAACTGCATCTGGCAACAGCACGAAGAGTGGGTTCTGTGATGGTTCAGCCCAAGCGATGATTGTTTTCAACCGATCTTCTGCCATCACGGTGCAACCCGAAGAGGGTTTGGCTCCACCCTCCCTCCAGAGGTGAAAAAATATAGCGCTGCCCGCACCGGGCACTATTCGGGAGCCAGCATTATGGGCGATAAATAGTTTCAAACTATGTGCTGGGTCATCCATTTTCATGCGCTGTTGGGATTGCCATGGAGTCAGTTCGCCAAGACCTCCGACCACGACATGCCGGTTGTAGTCTGGTGAAGCCGGATCAGAGACCCAGAGGTCGCGAGGACCCACCTTGCGATATTGTCGCCCAGGCGCCCGAGTCACACTCTCTGCATAGCCATAAGCCACACCCAACTCAAAGACTCCGCAGGGGGCTCGTCCATCATTCTCGACTTTCACAGGGCCTTCCAAATCGGAGGGGTGAAGCCCTATCCCCCACGCGAGACCCGCCCGTCCAAGTCGCACCGGAAATGCCGGGCCAACAGGTTGCCAAGGTTGCCCTGACACCCTTTCAAAGAGGTTTACCGTGGCATGGGACGAATCCCATCCCGACGCTCTACCAAGGATGAGTTGCTGGGTGGTAGTCGGCAGGGTGTAGAAAGTGTCGGCTAAAGACGGGTGCGCCCCCAGACCAAGAAAAAAGGCCACGCTGAGTATCGCCAATCGCCAGATCATTTCAACTACCTACACAATAGAAAGTGAGACAGCTCCGCAAGCACAGATTACCACACTCTCCCTACGCCATCCGAATGAGCCACTTTCGGCCTCTCCTCGATTCCTCGCTCGGAAGATTCTTGCCTGAAACCCGCAGCTCTCTTATGGGATAATCTATGCCAAAACAGACTCAAAAAACCGGATTGCTCGGACGCAGTGAAGCCCGCCTACCAGAATGCCCCGACTCCAAAATTCTCGAAACCTTCCCAAACCCTAAACCGGGTCGTCCTTACATCATCACCTTTGAGACCGAGGACTTCACCTCCCTCTGCCCTGTCACCGGACAACCCGATTTCGCAGAGATCAGCATCGAATACATCCCCGCCAAACTCTGCGTGGAGAGCAAGTCCCTCAAATTCTATCTCGCCTCATTCCGCTACGAGAAAGCCTTCAACGAAGCGGTGGTCAACCGCATCCTCGACGATTTCGTCGCCGCCTGCAAACCCGCTGCCGCCACTATCACAGGCGATTTCGCAGCCCGCGGGGGTATTGCTCTCTCCGTCGAAGCCCACCACCCCTGACCCCTCCCCCACCCCGCTGCCACGCCATGAAAAACGACCTCTCCGAAAAACTATTCGCCGAAGCCCTGCTCCACATCCCCGGCGGCGTGAACTCTCCCGTGCGAGCCTTCCGCGGCGTCGGGGGTCACCCCTTTTTCGTGCAACGAGCCAAGGGCGCACGGCTGGTGGATGCCGACGGCAACGAGTTCGTGGACTATGTCTGCACCTGGGGTCCCAGCATCCTCGGTCACGCGGCAAAACCCGTGGTGGACGCCGTCAAGCACGCCGCCGATTTAGGCCTGAGCTTTGGCACTCCCAACCCCGCAGAAATCAAGCTGGCCAAAAAAATCAAAGAGTGGGTGCCCTCCGTCCAAAAAGTCCGCATGTGCAACAGCGGAACGGAAGCCACCATGTCCTGCCTGCGACTGGCCCGCGGCTTTACCAAACGCAAAAAAATCATCAAATTCGAGGGCTGTTACCATGGCCATGTGGATTCCTTGCTCGTTGCTGCGGGCAGCGGCGCCCTCACACTCGGCACCCCGAATAGCGCAGGTGTTCCCGAAGAACTGGCAGCACTGACCATCGTCCTGCCCTACAACGACCCTGAAGCCCTCTCTGCCGCCTTTGCCACGCACGGCCCCGATTTGGCTGCCGTCATCATCGAGCCTGTCCCAGCCAACGCCGGACTCTACCTGCCCAAACCCGGCTATCTCGAAGCGCTCAGAAAACTCTGCACGCAGTATGGCGCCGTGTTGATTTTCGATGAAGTGATGACCGGCTTCCGTCTCGCCAAAGGTGGGGCTCAAGAAATCTACGGCATCACCCCCGACCTCAACGCCTTCGGCAAAGTCATCGGCGGCGGCCTACCTGTCGGCGCTTTCGGCGGCAGATCCGACATCATGGACTACCTCGCTCCAGACGGTCCAGTCTATCAGGCGGGCACTCTCTCGGGAAACCCCTTGGCCATGGCAGCGGGGTTAGCACAACTGGAAGAACTCCAAGCCCAAGACGGCTTTCGCAAACTGGACGACCTCGGACGCACCCTGCGCGAGGCCGTCGGCGATTTACTCAAAACCCTGCGCCGCCCCTGGACCTTCCAGCAAATCGGATCGATGTTCTGCCTCTACTTCTGCGAAAGCCCCGTCCACAACCTCACCGACGCTAAAAAAGCCGACACAGCCGCATTTGCAAAATTTTTTCATGCCATGCTCGAAGAAGGCGTCTATCTGGCCCCCTCCCAATTCGAGGCAGGCTTCCTCTCGCTCGCCCATACAGAAGTCGAAATGGAAATCACTCTGCGAGCCATGGCAAAAGCCTTGGCACTCCCCTAACCCTTCGGAAGCGTGTGCTCCCTCTACTGGAGGGTCAACCTCACGGTAAGGGCACATCAAAAATCCGTTCCAGTTGTTGCTGTCCGTTAGGAATTGTCGCCTGACCCGAATGGCGCTAACTTAAGCCATCTTTGGGATGGATTGCGCG
>DYRQ01000062.1 GCA_020718645.1 Verrucomicrobium spinosum | reverse complement strand
CTAGATTTTCTCAGTCTATCACCCCAGCAATCCCCGGAGGGGAGGGGTTTGGATGGGAATGGGCGCCAGGCTGTTGCCGTGGAGAATGGAGTTGGCGGCGAGCCGGCCTGAGATGATAGCTCTTTCCATGAGTTCAGCAGGTAAATCTATGCGAATACCATCCCCTGCCAGATAGAGATTGGGGACAGGGGTGGATGTGGTAGGTCGGCCACGGTGAGAGCCTGGAGATTCGAGAGGGAAGTTATCCAGCATTTGTAACTCGCGATGAATCACTCGGGCGCCGAGGAGTTCAGGTAGGAGGATTGTGGCTGTTTGGAGGGCTTGGGTGGAGAGGTGTTCCGCGTCGGCGGCGTCAGTGGCTTCTAGGGCATAACAGTGGGTTTCGATAACGGAACCTCCGCAGTCACGAGCCCACGAACGGGCGGGCTCTTGAAATTCACTCAGTATGAAAAGCTCGTCCAGCGGACTATACCCACCCAGCGTAGAGAGCAGGGGGCGACCAGTTTGCACCGGCTTGTCTAGCCACCATCGCGCGACACTGTAGGGGCGACAGCGCTCCATACCGCGCAGTCTATCAGACCAGGCTTGGAGTGGGGAGGGCCAGTCGGTGGCGGAGGCGATAGCAGACAACCCCTTGGGATCAGTGGCCAAAATCATGTCATCGAACGGCACCATTTCTTGTGAGGATTGGTGGCCTGACAACAGAAGCAATCTCCCGCCTTCGATACGGGTCTCGAGCGCTGTCAGTGGAAGGCGGGGCGGCCCTGAGAGCACTTGCCCAGCGCCATCGAAGCGACCCCCGTGACAGGGGCAGGAAAATTCCTGCAACTCCTCGCGCCATGCCACCGGGCACCCTTGATGAGTGCAGACGGAGAGCAGGGCGTGAGGATGCCCGTTCTTGAGTGAAACCGCGGCAGGACCCAGTGTCGTGGCTACTTGCGTCCAGGCACTGTCCCGCAGATCATGGAGTGGCACTTGGGCGATAATTTTAGGTGGGCCGCTCTTCAAGAAAATCGCGCCAGCGACCCGCCCGCCGTCTAGAGCTAGCGCATGGACAGGAGAGGAAAGATGGATGCGTCCACCGTATTTTTCAAACAGTGCGATCAACGGTGCGATGAGCGACTCTGGGGCGGGGCGCTTTTGGATGCGATAGCCGAGCCCTTCGGGGTTGCCCATGAAATAGGCATGCATCAGTCGAATCACCGAGGCTGCTGACACCTCCTCGGGACGCACGAACATAGTGCGGACGAAAGGGTCGTAGAGCGTGCTGAACATGGAGTCTGGCACGCGATTGCGCTGGCACCATTCGATAAACGAGAGATCGTCGAGTTTATCAAAAGTGCGTTGCGGGTGGAACCTGAGCAAGTCGAGCAGGGCATCGGCTGAACTGTCTATCATGTCCGAGGCTCGGAGGAGCGGGGAGTCTAGTAGCACGCGTGCCATGGGCCACGGGAAAGGACCGCGAGTTGCCGTAATACGGTGTGAGCCTCGTCCGCGCACCTGCACGGTATAGCTATCGCGAGGCTCGTAGTCAGCGTCCGCGCCTGCGCGAGTAATCAGATCTTGCAGATTGTAATAGTGTGAGAAAACAGCGTGAAACGCGTGTTCCTGTGGAGTGCGATGCCCCTGCACCACTGAAAACCAGCCGCCAGCGCGTCCGCCCGCGTCGCTGCCAGCTTCGTAAATATCCACCTCAAATCCGCGTTGAGCCAGCTCGATGCCGGCAGAGAGCCCGGCTAATCCTGCGCCGATAATCCCAACTCGGTGAGGTCGCGGGATATTGGCTGGTTTGGCTGAGGCCGGAGACACGACCCACTCGGGCTGGGGGGTGAGCGCGTCAGAACCACGCCAAAGTGCTGCGGCTCCCGCTGCCGCGGCCAAGCCTATGAACGAACGCCTCCGCATACCCCGCACTATGAGGTGCGGTCGCGCTGAGCCAAGACCTTTTCCAACAGCTCGGCAGAACAAAGCACGCCGGGCACACCGGCACCTGGGTGTGTGCCCGCACCCACGAGGTAAAGCCCCTCGGCTTCCTCCGAGATATTGTGGGGACGAAACCACGCGCTCTGCAAGAGTGTGGGCTCGAACTGGAAGCCCGAGCCATGATAAGAACCGAGCACGCGCTCGTATTCCAGCGGGGTCCAGATGTGGCGATTGACGATGTGCGAGCGCAGGCCAGGGGCTACGCCTTCCAGTTGGGCGAGCACGGAGTCGGCCAAGCGCTCCTTGCACGAGTCCCAGTCCACCAGACCTCTGGAGAGGTTCGGCACAGGAGCCAACACATAGAAAGCCTCGCCGCCTTCTGGGGCGAGCGACGGGTCGTTGCGCGAGGGGGCATGGAGGTAGAGCGACAGCGGGTCAGGCAAGACACCGCGGTCGAAAATATCGTCCAGCAGCTCGCGGTAACGCTCCGCCAAGAGAATGGTGTGGTGAGCGAGTTCGGGATACTTCCTGTCGGTGCCGAAGCAGATCAAAAACAGGCCGGGGGTGTAAGCCATGCGCTCTAGGCGGCGATCCGTCCACACCCGGCGCGGAGCATCGGCCATGAGCAGGCGATAGGTGTTGGCGGTGTCCGCGTTGGAAACCACCAACGAACCCTCCCAATGGGAGCCGTCTTCGAGATCGAGCCCTCGCACGGCGCGATTGGGGGCGATGATTTTTTTGACCCCGCACCCTAGTCGCAGCGTGCCACCGAGTCTGACAAACAGATCCACTAAATGGCGCACCAGTTCGTTGGTGCCGCCCATAACATAGTGCATGCCCCAGCGCCGTTCGAGAGCGTGGATCATGGCGTAGATAGAAGAGACGCGGAAGGGGTGTCCTCCGATGAGTAAAGAATTGAAAGTAAAGACGCGGCGCAGCCTAGGATCGCGGATGTAGGAGCCCACGAAGGAGGCTACCGAACGATCGGCGCGGAGCATGGCCAGCTCAGGGGCGACGCGCAGCATATCCGTGGCGCGGGTGAAGGGGTAAGTGCCTAGTTCGACAAAAGCCCGCTGGCAGAACTCTTCCATGCGTGGGTGCATTCGCTTGTAGCCCTCCACATCTGCCGGAGAAAACTTCTCGATCTCCGCGAGGAGTGAGGCTTCGTCGCCGCGGTAGTTGAAGACCGACCCATCATGCAGATGCACGCGGTAAAAGGGATCCACGGGCACGATGCGCAAACTCTCGGGTCGCTGCTCTCCTGCGCAGGTGTAGAGATCGTCTATCATGAACGGTGCCGTGATCACCGTGGGTCCAGTGTCAAAAGTAAAGCCTTGATCACGGATCACCCCAGCCCTGCCACCGGCCTGTTGGCAGCGTTCAAACAGGGTGGTCTGATGCCCGCGAGCCTGGAGGCGAATCGCTGCGGCCAAGCCGCCGAAACCAGAGCCGATGACGGCGGCGTTCTCTCTTCGGACAGTGCGTGCGTGCGGGGCTTGGGACGAATTCATGAACAGTAAGCTACGCGCTGCGGTCTAACTTGCAAGCGACTCTGCACGGCGCGTTGCTGGGTCTGGTCAGTCCCGGAAATTGTCGAATCCGAGCGCAATCCCATAGTCGCCAGCTCGCATGATACTAATGACCTCTTGCAGGTCATCTCGACTCTTGCCGGTGACGCGGATTTTTGATTCTTGAAATTGGCAGGTCACTTTGATTTTGCTGGCGCGTATATCGGTCTGGATTGTCTTAGCTTTATCGTGTTCCAAGCCGCGTTTGATGGTGAACTCTTGACGGCAGTGGCCCGTGGAGGATGTTTCCACAGAACCCTTGTCAATGTTAAGCAAGGGCACATTGCGTTTGGCCAGTTTCGCGATCACGATTTCCGAGAGGGACTTCATGCGGGTGTGATTGTCGGCTGTGAGTTTGATGATATTTTTCTCGAGGACAATATCGCATTGAGCCCCTTTGAAATCAAAGCGGGTCAGGATTTCCTTGCGCGATTGGTTCAGCGCATTATCCACTTCTTGCATGTCCACATCAGAGACGATATCGAAGGATGGCATAGCTAGTATTTTTTTAGAGGGGTTGTCTGGGGGGGGGTATCAGGATTGTCCCGCCAATATTTTCTGAGCCTGTTGGATGGAGGTGTTAGCTGTGCGGAGGCGGCGGGCTAGCACGGAGGTAATGGAGATCAGCAGCACACTGCCTGGGGCGGGGTAGCCCTCGAGGTAATGCTCGAGTGAGTCTCGCCGGATACGCCACACCTGAGCATTCTCTTGCACTTGGATGCTGCAGCTCGCCTCGGCAGGGTCGAAGAGGTTGATTTCACCAAACATCTCGCCTGTGAGGATCGGGCGCAGTGGGGTAGAGACGCCACCCATATTCACTACAGGCACGAGTGATCCAGACAGGACGATGTAGAGGTATTCTTGGGGAGCGCCCTCGGCGATCACCTCGGTGCCAGCTGGATGGTAGTGAAAAGAACCGTAGCTCCCGAGTAAATGGCGGTCGTCTGTGCCGATGTTGGAGAGGATGCCTACTGCGGGTAACTCAGGTGTATTCAATGTTGTCATGGTAGGTTCTCTAGTTGATTCATTTAAAAATACAATCTCCAGCGCCGTAAAAGTAGCTGTGGCAGTTGGCCCGCCATTCTCTCAGGGTGAAATTGCACGCCCAAGATGGGCAAGAGTTCATGCCTCACCGCTTCGACTACACCATCGGGTGCAGCCGCCTCGATGACGAGTGTGTCAGCGACCCTGTCCAGAGCTTGATGGTGGTGAGAATTACAGGAAAGACTCTCATCGAGCAACGACGCATACCACTCGCCAGGCTCAGGCAGGAGATCATGGTAGGCATCGGGGCGTGTCAGAGCCGAGGATACATCAGCTCCAGTCAGCCTATGGGCTGGGTCTGCCATGTTAGAGAGTCTGCCGCAGATATCAGGGATCAGCGACCCGCCCAGAATCACATTCACTGCTTGCATACCTCGACAGATGGCAAATACAGGTTTTTTGTGGGACATGGCCCAAGCCAGAAGTTCTTGTTCCATCTGCTCGCGGAGAGGGTTCAGTCCAGCCAAGTCTGCACGCGATGCTTCGTCAGGGTTCTCATAAATACCTGGGACGACACTGAAATCTCCACCACCAGTCAGCACCAAGGCATCGCATCCGCTCAGTGATCTATCCAGATCGGGTTCTGAATAAATGACAGGTTTCAAGGCAAAGCCGGCAGACTGGAAGTAATCCCTATAGCTCTCGCCCAATTCCGTTGACCTGTTGCACAATATAGCGACAAGCGGGGTTTTCATGGTTCAAATGGATCTATGCGGATAGATGCCGAGCACATTGAGGAAAGTGCAACTGGAGTCCAAGAGAGCTGCTACCGTCTGAACTCCGGTAGAGCGGGGAACCTCCATCTCGATCAAAAATTGGTGTTCGCCGAGTCGCCCTTGCACCGGTCGAGACAAAATTTGTGTGAGGTTGAAGCCGGAGTCTTTCAGAGCGACCAGCGTATCAGCTAGGGCGCCAACACGGTTTTTCAGGCGCAGATGAACCATGGCGCGCAGGCCGGTGGCTCCCTTCATGGCAGGGATTCTACCCGTGCGAGTCCTTTTGCCGACTACGAGGAAACGGGTGACATTCTGGGACGCGTGAGCCAGATTGCGGTGGATGATCTTGAGCCCATAAACTTCGGCGGCGGCCGGGTTGCCCACAGCAGCGGCATCAGGTTCACGGGCCGCGCGATCTGCCGCTGTCGAGGTGCTGGCCACCACGATGCGCTCAGCTTCGGGATAGTGGGATTCCAGCCACGGTTGAGTCACATGAAGCGGAACGAAGTGGGAGTAAACACGGCGGATGTTTTTCGTCTGGGCTGGTGCCATCAGGCAGAGATGGATCGGGTAAGCGACCTGTTCACGGATCGCAAAATCTCGGCTCCAGCCCTCGAGCAAGATGAGCTGATCCAAAGTGTCAGGCACTGCGCCGCCGATGCTATTCTCAAAGGGCACGACAATCTTGCTCAATCTGCCAGCCCGCAGCGCGGAAAAACCTTCCGCCATCTCGGCAAACCCTTGGTGGCGGTCGGCGGGAAATACTTTTAAGGCTACCTCGTGCGTGAAACTACCGGGCATACCAAAATAGCCCGTGTTTCGGGAAAGGCTCGGTGATGCTGTTGGCATAGGACGAGGCTTATACGGATTTTTGAAAAGTGTGAAAGATGCTTTTCTTTTTTTTCAAAGCTGCCATGATTGCCAATTCCCACATGGAAAGGTGGCAGAGTGGTTGAATGCGCTCGCCTGGAAAGCGGGTTCACCCAAAAGGTGACGGGGGTTCGAATCCCCCCCTTTCCGATCTATTGCAAATCAATGCTCTGCAGGGAATGATTGCATTTCACGCAACGATTTCACACGGCAAGTTCTAGTTTTGCGGAAATCTCCCGCTACGCTCGCAACGAAGCAACGACTAATAATTTCGTTATTCATTCTTTATTTCCTCTCTTTCGCATCCTCGTCCCAGCGGAGTGTAGGGGCTTTTTTCCTCTTGTGAACTCAGTCAGCGCGGTTATACTCAGACCATGATTTTTTGTAAAACATCGCGGCTGCTCCGACTTACCATCGGCGGGGCTTGCCTACCTCACAGCTTTGCTCTGGGCGTGGCTTGTCTGTGATGTGAAGATTCCCAAACCCACTCTTCCACTTCGCAAACCCCGCCCTGTCCGTTGCGGGGTTTTTTGTTGGGATATTTTTAACGAGAAATTGGTATGAGTAAAAGAGAGAGTAAAGTTATGAGTCAACAGATCAGAATTTTTGACACCACGCTTCGCGACGGAGAACAGTGCCCCGGCGCCAGCATGAACCTGAGGCAGAAATTGGAGGTGGCTCACCAGCTCCATCGCTTGGGCGTGGATATTATCGAGGCGGGTTTCCCCATCTCGAGCGACGGAGATTTCGCCTCAGTGCAGCAGATCGCCAAAGAGGTGCGCGGCCCGATCATCGCAGGTCTGGCTCGCTGCGTGCCTAAGGATATCGAGACCGCTGGTGCTGCTGTGAAACCCGCCGGTAAAAATGGCCGCATCCATGTGTTTTTGGGCACTTCCAAAATCCATCGCGAATTCAAGCTGGCCAAGGCGCAGGACGAGATTTTGCGCCTCGCCGCCGATGGGGTGAAGCGCGCTCGCGCCCTAGTAAAAGATGTGGAATTTTCTCCCGAGGATGCCTCTCGCACCGAGCTGGATTTTTTGGCCAAAGTGGTGGAGTCCGCTATTGCAGCGGGAGCCACTACCATCAATTTGCCTGACACGGTTGGCTATGCCACACCTGAAGAATACAGGCGCATGTTCGAATTTGTCATAGCCACTGCCAAAGGCTCGCAGAATGTGGTTTTCAGCACACACTGCCATAACGATCTCGGCTTGGCTGTGGCCAACTCGCTGGCGGGTATCGCGGGTGGCGCCCGGCAGGTGGAATGCACGATCAATGGTATCGGTGAACGCGCCGGCAATGCTTCTCTGGAGGAGGTAGTCATGGCTCTGCGCACTCGCCGCGATTATTTCAAGGGATACAGCACCCAGATACACACCCGCGAAGTGGTCAAAACTTCGCGTCTGGTCTCGCGCATGTGCGGCTTCCTCGTGCAGCGCAATAAAGCAATCGTAGGCGAGAACGCTTTTGCTCACAGTTCGGGTATCCACCAAGATGGCATCCTGAAGAAGCGCGAAACTTACGAGATCATGGATCCGAAAGATGTGGGCTGGGGCGATACCGAGTTGCCTTTGACCAAGCACAGCGGACGCCACGCCATGGCGGTGCGCCTGAAGCACTTGGGCTATCACATGAGCGACAAAGAATTGGTCTCGGTTTTCGAGAGATTCAAAGAAATCGGCGACCGCAAAAAATTCGTTTACGATGACGACTTGGCAGCTCTGGTGGATAACCAGATTCAGAACGCCCAAGAGGTCTATGCTCTGGAATACCTGCATGTCACCTCGGGCAATACCAGTGTGCCTACCGCCACGGTGCGTCTGCGCTACGGGGCAGAGGCCAAACAAGATGCCAGCACGGGCGACGGGCCTGTGGATGCCGCGCTCAAGACGATTGATCGCATCACGGGACATCGTGGTGTCCTGAAGGATTACCAACTCAGAGCCGTGACCGCTGGTAAGGACGCCATGGGCGAGGTCACGCTCAAAGCCGAGTTTGGCGATGGGCAGACCATCACGGGGCGCGGAGCAAGCACGGATGTTATCGAGGCTAGTGCCCGAGCTTATCTCAATGCCGTGAACCGGCATCTCTTGATCGGCGCGAAAGCTCCTGCCGCACCGGCAGCCAAGAGAGCCAAGCCAGCCGCGGCCACTGTCAAAAAAGTTATCAAGCCCCGCACGGCCAAAGCTTGATGGGCAGGTTTCATGCAGGGCATACGCAGACCCAGTGGCACTGGTGGGGCTGACGGCCATGGGTGGTAAACCCTGTCTGCATTGCGGCACTCCTATCCCGCATGGAATGGAGGGGGACTTCTGCTGCGCTGGCTGCGATTATGTCCACAGACTGATTGTCGGCGAGGGGTTCGAGAAATTCTACGATCTCCGCGATCGAACGATGGCGCCGGTGAAGCCGCTCTCTTTGGAGAAAAAAGATTACGCGTGGCTGGAGACCGCTCAGAGTGAAGCAGAAACGAGGGGCAGGGACATCGCGCAGATCGAGTTGCAGGTGCATGGCCTGGCTTGTGTGGGGTGCATTTGGCTGATCGAAAAACTTTTTTCCAAGCATGCCGGTGCCGTCTCTGCGCAGGTGGATATCCACCTGGGTCGTCTTCGTCTCCGGTGGAGGGTGGGGGAGTCTGACTTGTCCGCCTTCGCCTCCGAGTTGCAAAGGTTCGGCTACCGTCTCGGACCGGCGACCGAGGAGGGCGGGCGTAGCGAAAGCTCTGAGTTGCTCAGGTTGATCGGCCTCGGCGCGGCTTTTGCCATGAACAACATGCTCTTCACCGTGCCGTTTTATCTGGGTATGTCGCTGGATCACGAGTTGGCAAAACTCTTCCTCGGGCTGGCCGCTTTTTTTGCCACGCTCAATCTGATGAGTGGCGGTGTCTATTTCATGCGTCGTGCTTGGTTGGGCTTGCGTCAAGGTATGCTCCACATGGATCTGCCGATCTCGCTTGGGATCATCTTCGCCTACATCGGATCTGTGGCGGGCTGGGTGGCGCGTATGGAGGGACTGTTCTACTTTGATTTTGTCGCGCTTTTTATCTGTCTGATGTTGGTGGGACGCTGGATGCAGGAGCACGCATCCGAACGCCACCGCAATAATGCACGACGCATCAACCCCATGCCAGGCTCTGTGCTCACGCGTGCCGGTGGGGAGAGCGATTCTATCCTGCCTGTGGACCGGATTGAGCCAGGCTTGCGATATGGTGTGGCATCAGGTGGCGTAGTGCCGGTGTATTCGACGGTTGTTTCTCGCGCAGCCGCCTACAGCTTGGAGTGGATAGATGGCGAGGCCGAGCCACGGTCGGGCCTAGCTGGCTCTACAGTGCCAGCGGGTGCGGTCAATATCTCGGCAACGATCTTGGAGTTGGAGTCGTTGGAGGGCTGGGAGAACTCGCTATTGTCCAAGCTGACTTCGGGCGTGGCAGCCCCGACCGTGCCCCCCTCGTTTCAAGTCGTCTTGAAACTCTACACCGCTGTTGTGCTCTGTATCGCAGCCTCTGCCGGGGTCTGGTGGTGGATGACTACGGGAGTGCCACTCCGGGCGGTGCAGGTGGTGATTTCGGTGCTCGTGGTTTCCTGTCCCTGTTCGCTCGGGCTGGCTGCGCCGCTGGCTATCGAACTGGCCACGGCAGCCTTGCGGCGGCATGGGGTCTTTGTGCGCGAACCCACTTTGTGGGCAAGGCTTCCTCGCGTGCGGCATGTGGTGTTTGACAAAACAGGCACTCTGACTCTGGAGACTCCCCAGCTAGTGAACCGCGATATTCTCGGAGTTCTGACCGCGCAAGATCAGCAGGCACTCTGGTGGCTGGTGGATGCCAACTTGCATCCCGTGGCGCGCTCGCTGCGGGCTGAACTACTGTGTCATGCTCCACGCGCTGGAGCGTCACCACAGGTGGCCGAAAGTATTGGGCAAGGAGTCAGTGTGGAGGTGGATGGTCATCTCTATTCTCTCGGAAAAATCGGGTGGGGCGGTTCTGGCCACGGCGGTGCAGGAGGGGGATGGGATGCTGAGTTTTGCCGGGATCAAGAAGTGGTAGCCCGTTTTATTCTCGAGGAAAAAGCGCGTCCGGGAGCGACTGCGGAAGTGTCTGCCTTGCGTGCGCTCGGGATGTCGGTAGCTATCTTGAGCGGGGATCGTCCCGAGAAAGTGTCAGCGATGGCATCCTCGTTGGGCTTGCCACCCAGCTCTGCATTGTCGGGGATGTCGCCGGCGGCAAAAGCTGATTGGGTGCGCCATCACACAGCCGGTGCCGCCCTGATGATCGGAGACGGTGCTAACGACAGTCTCGCCTTTGATGCCGCTCTGTGCCGGGGCACGCCTGTGGTGGACAAAGGGGTGCTGGAGAATAAGGCTGATTTCTATTTTCTCGGCGGCGACCTCTCTGGGGTGCGACGACTTTTTGAGGTGGCTCGAGCGCGGCGCATTGCCATGGTGTCGGTCTTCTCATTTGCTGTCTGCTATAACTTGATGGCCGTGGGCATTTCACTCTCTGGCCACATGAGTCCTCTCTTGGCGGCTTTGCTGATGCCCTCCAGCTCGATCTTCAGCATGGCTTTGGCGACAGCAATTTTGAAGGGGGCGGACCGCAGCAGCATCCGTTTGTTTACAGAGGCAAGTGGAGCCGCTAAGGAGAGGGGGTGAACTGCGACTTTCATCTCTCCCGCACGCCCAATGGCACCGTGCTAGCCATTGCTCCGATGCCATGGATGGCCAGCGTCTCTGTAGGGATCTGGATCATCGCGGGAGGACGCTACGAACGGGCTTCTCAGTCGGGCGTGTCCCACTTCGTAGAGCACATGCTTTTCAAAGGCACTCGCCGCCGCAGCTCGCTCGCCATATCCGAGGAAATCGAAGGGGCTGGTGGCGATATCAACGCCATGACAGGCGAGGAAAATACCTGCTACTACGCCAAGGCGCACGCCTCGAAAACGCGCGTGGTCGCAGATGTTCTCCACGACATGTATGCCTGCGCCACCATGCCGGCAGCCGAGGTCGAGCGCGAACGAGGGGTGATCCGCGAGGAGATCCAGATGTATCAGGATCAACCCTCACAATGCGTGCAAGAACACTTGCAAAATTTACTCTGGCCAGGGCACGCGCTCGGGCGTTCCGTGACAGGGACACTGGAATCCGTGTCGGGTATTTCCCGGAGCGATCTTCTGCACTATCGGGATAGCCACTACATTCCCAATCGCACGGTCGTAGCGGTATCAGGGGCAGTGGATCCGAAGGAATTCCCTCTGCTCTGGCAGGAAATATCGGCCCGGCGAAAAATCCCTGATACAGCCGGCGCAAGCCGCCGTGGGGCTCTCTTCCGAGAGAGGCATGGCAGGCGCAAGCCCGACCGAGTGCGCGTGCTCCGCAAGCCTGTCGAGCAAGCGCATGTAGCGCTGGGTTTTCACACCTTTGCCCGAGAGGATCACCGCCGGTTCGCGCTGCGTTTGTTGAATGTGGTCGCAGGTGAGAATATGAGTTCCCGCCTTTTCCAAGAAGTGCGCGAACGCCGCGGGCTGGCTTATGCTGTCTCCTCGGGAGTGCTGCAATTTCACGAGACAGGCGCCTTCTCCGTCTCGGCTGGGCTCGAATCCAGCAAGGTGCCCGAGACTATTACTCTGATCTTGAAAGTGCTAGGCAAGCTGGCCTCGGGCGGCATCTCATCCAAGGAGTTGTGCCGCGCCAAGGATTATGCTCTGGGAACCATGTGGATGTCCTTAGAAAATACCTCCTCTCGTATGATGTGGCTGGGCGAGACCCTGACGACCATCGGGCGAGTCGTAACTCCGCAGGAGATCGAGGCGGGGGTCCGCGCGGTCACTGCCAGCGAGATTAAATCCCTCGCCTGCGAACTTTTTGTCAGAGGGCGAGCTAGGCTGGCTGTCGTGGCCCCCGATTGCGATGAAAACAGTATCCGACAATCCTTACAGTCTCTGGGTTGAGACCGTGCGCCCTCGTGGGAGGTCCCGCGCTGTCTTGGTGGCAGAGGGGAGTCCTTCAGAGATTTGTGCTGGCGGTTCGTGCGAGAACGGAAAGCTGCGCGATTTTTTTCACAAGCATTATTCCTCATGCCGTTCGCAGGCAGGATGGCCCGAAAGCGTCATCGCTGGGAGGTGGACTTACGAGGGGGATTACTGGTTCGGATTATTCCAGGGGGTGCGCTGGGTTACGCCGGAGGATTGGGTGCCTGTGCAGGGAGCTTGGCGGGTAGAGGGGCTCACTGCAACGCCCGATGAAGCTGGCTACTGTCTCGCAGTGCAGAAAGCGCGTGACTACATCCGGGCGGGAGACATTTACCAAGTGAATATTGCACGGCTCTGGCAGGGCTCTTTCACAGGGAGTGCCGAGGCTCTTTTTTCTCGGATGAAGGAGACCTCACCCGCGCCCTGCGCCGCGTGGATTCGGACCCCCGAATTTTCCTATCTCTCCGCCTCGCCAGAACTGTTCTTGCACTGGTCGGAAGATCGGGTTGCCACAGAGCCGATCAAAGGCACGCGGCCTCGCGGCGGAGATGCAGCGGAGGATGCGCGGCTGCTGTCGGAGCTGTGCCAGAGTCCGAAGGAAAGGGCGGAGTTGCTCATGATTACAGATTTGGAGCGGAGCGACCTCGGCCAATTCTGCTGCTACGGGAGTGTTCGCGTGGAGTCGTTTGCCGAAGTGCGTTCCTTTGCGCAGGTGCACCACTTGGTGAGCACGGTATCAGGTGAGGTTCGCGCGGGAGTAGCACCGTGGGACTTACTACTCGGCTGCTTCCCGGGTGGCTCTATCACGGGGGCTCCCAAGAAACGGGCCATGGAGATTATTCGAGAATTGGAAACTAGGCCTCGTGGAGTTTTCTGCGGGAGTGCCGGTTTTTTTGCTCCGGGGTTTTCACATTTTAACATCTCCATTCGCACCATGGAAATTGGGCGGGAGGGAGTGCTCCAATTTGGAGCAGGAAGCGGGATTACGCATGACTCGGATGCGCGGCAAGAATACTTGGAAACCGAGCATAAAGCTTCGGGTGTGCTCCAAGCCTTGACCGGGGGATAAGAGCCGCCTGCGGATCTGCGAGTCCATGGGGTGGGACAGCAAATATCAGCCTTAGTCGAGTTGTTTCAAGTGATGGGGTAGGGGTGTGGGATTGTGGATAGGCAGCGGACAGTGCAATAATTTTATATCCCCACTATCCATCTTGGAAAAACAGCCTAAAGAACGACGGACGCAACTGTGAGAGTGGAGCCATGGGGATTCGAACCCCAGACCTCCTCAATGCCATTGAGGCGCTCTACCAACTGAGCTATGACCCCAGTTGCGTGAGAGGGTCATCTAAGCGCTTGCGCTTGTTCGCGTCAATGTTTATTGTGATTTTTATGCAATTCAAATTGCCCAGTGCTGTTGTGTTCGCGTGCGTAGCCTCGCTCGCTCTCTGTTCTTGTAATCAAGAAACCCATGTCCCTCAGGGGGACGATGATTTTGAGACACCTACTTTTAAAAAGGCCAAAGAGAAATATGAGGTGCGCGACTTCAAAAGCTCTGTCGAACTCTACGACGAAGTGCTGCGGGAAAACCCGCGCATGGCCAAGGCCCACTTCGAGCTGGGACTTATTTATGATGAAAAAATGGGGGATTTCGTCTCGGCCATCTACCACTACAAAAGATTTCTCAGAATCAAGCCCACCGGTGATAACGCCAAGACTGTGGAGCAGTGGATTGCCCGTGCTGAATTACAGTTCGCCACGACTCAACCCAACTCTCCTATCCAGAGTGCCGACGAGATAGCCCGCCTCTCGAAAGAAAACCTCAAACTCCGTGGTGAGCTTGACGAAAGTGCCAGGCAGATAGCCAAGCTGGAGAGGGCGGTGTCACAGGGCGAAGCTTCCGTGCAAGAGGCTCAAAATAAAATCCAGACACTGCTCGCCACACAGCAGGATCAGCGCAACGCACTGGCTGCAGCCCAACAAGCAGCCGCCGCAGCAGCGACTCATCCATCCACCGCCGTGGCACCCGGAACATCCAACCCCTTAAGTTCTACGACTGCTGGGGTGACCCCATTTGATGTAGCTTCGTCTGAACCTTCTAGCACCGCGCCAACTCCCGTGGTGCTGCCGGAAGGCGCACGCCAACATGTCGTCAAGTCTGGCGATACCGTCTGGAAAATCTCCGCGCAATATTACCCGGGTAAAGTGAAAGAAGGCGTCAATAAAATCATTGAAGCCAACAAGTCCAGCATGCCAGACCCAGCGCGGTTGAAGCTCGGGCAGCCCCTAGTTATCCCCTGAGTTTCCCCCTCCCTCTCCTCTGCCCGACACAGCTGGTTGGAGGCTGTGCATCGGTAGATCTTGCCTGAGTATTTTTAGGTTGCGTTTGCGCAATCTAAATTCACCTTCTCTGCTATGACCACAACCGCGAGACTCGAATTGGATGGCAAGGTTTACGAACTTCCTGTGATCGTCGGATCAGAAGGCGATAAGGCAGTGGATATTACAAAACTGCGGGATCTCAGTGGCTACATCACACTCGACCCGAGCTATGCCAACACCGGTTCATGTTTGAGTGAGATCACATTCATTGATGGTGAGAAAGGCATCCTCCGTTACAGAGGCATTCCCATCCAAGAGATGGCGGAGAAGTCCACCTTCATCGAGACCGCATATCACATTATTTTCGGGCATCTGCCAACGCGTGCTGAGCTTTCGGAATTTTCTGATCTGCTGACGAAGTATGAGTTGCTTCACGAAGACATGAAGTATCACTTCGAAGGGTTTCCTACCACAGGGCATCCCATGGCAATCCTGTCAGCGATGATCAATGCTACCAGCTGCTTTTTCCCTGATCTGGCGCGCTCGACCCGCAGAGAAGATCTGAAAGTGCAGGCCGCCGTGCTCTTGGCCCAGGTTCGCACGATTGCGGCATTTGCCTACCGCCGTTCCCGCGGCTTGCCGACGATCTATCCCAACCCGATGTATAAATTCACGGCAAACTTTCTGCACATGCTCTTTTCCCTGCCAAATAAGGACTACGAGATGCACCCGGAGATAGTTAAAGCTCTGGATCTCATTTTCCTCCTCCACGCTGATCACGAGCAGAACTGCTCTACGGCTACAGTTCGTATGGTGGCCTCGGGCCAAGCCAATGTCTTCGCCTGTGCTGCTGCTGGTGTCTGTGCCCTCTGGGGTCCTCTCCACGGTGGTGCCAACCAAGCCGTGATTGAGATGCTCGAAGATATCCGCCAATCGGGGGATGACGGCTCTAACTTCCTGAAGCTCGTCAAAGATAAAAATTCTGGCAAACGCCTCATGGGTTTCGGACACCGCGTCTATAAAAACTATGACCCTCGCGCCAATATCATCAAGCGCCAGTGCGATGAGCTTTTGTCCGTGCTCAGAAAAGACGACCCGTTATTGGATATAGCCAAACGACTCGAGGAAGCTGCCCTCAACGACCCGTATTTTGTGGAGCGTAAGCTCTACCCGAATGTGGACTTCTACAGCGGCATCATCATGCGCGCTATCGGGCTACCACCCGAGATGTTCACCGTGATCTTTGCTATCGGGCGCATGCCAGGCTGGATCGCCAACTACCGCGAAATCCTCGAAAGCCCCACGCCGCGTATCTATCGCCCGCGCCAGATTTACACTGGCAAAACGCTGAACCATTATGTGGATAAAATCCAGCGTTCCTCTGTTCCCGTGCAGTGAGATCATCCAAAGACCCTTAGCTGCTTAGGTGACACTATTTTCGCAGTGCTTGCACTTGGCCTGTGCGCAGCGTGCAGTTCGGCAGCACTACGAAAATCGCTGACTACTGAATTCTCAATCCATCCGTGTAAGGATTGCAGCAGTTACGGCAGCTTTGTGAAGAAAACTCCGAGCGAGGGTGTTTTGACAGCAGCTTTGAGCAGGTCTCGCAGGGTGGTTTCCTCTGAGATAGCTTGGATCACTTCACGCAAGCCATCTGGCACAGCATCAAACTTCGCTTCCAAGGCTTCAAGGACTGAGGATTGCAAGCTGGCGACACGACCCTCTTGCTGGCCTTCCTAGCGGCCTTCTTTTTTTCCTTCTGCAAACAGGACTTGTGCGATGCTCATAGTTTTACCTTTTAGGGTGGCTGTTTCTATTTCTTCCATCTTAACCCTGACGGCTTCTATGTCAAGGGTCTCACCCTCAGTGCAAAGGGCGTAGAAGAGGCTGCTGCGCCACAGGTGACGACTTTCTTCGTGCTGCACCAAGTCTAAACAGAGTTCTCTGAAATGTAGGATGAAGTCAATCGCGTCGCGGAGCCGCACCTGTTTCATCAGCTCCAATACAAAGCGCAAGACGAGTTCCTGTTCCTCGTCATTTGGATTGCAGACAGCGAGGTCGAGGAGCTGGTGTTTGAACTT
>DYRQ01000146.1 GCA_020718645.1 Verrucomicrobium spinosum | reverse complement strand
TGGAAAAACTTCCCTCCTGATCATCTTGTAAATCCTGACTAAACAACCCCCCATCCGTGTTATCCGAATTATCCGTGGTAAAAAAACTTCCCCGTTTCTGTATTCCAGTGGCTTGCCGCAGGACGAGTGCGTCCGCTGACGGATACATCCTGTCAAAATTTCTGCGGCTGCCAGTTGCGCTGCTGTCCATCCCGAGGGATGCCGGAACATGCCGCACCTGCATTGGTTCCCCATGTTATCAAGTGTATAATCTGGGATAGATGAGAAACAGGCAAAACCTACCCGTCGCGTGCTATGACTGAATCTGGGTAGAAGCGCTGCAATACTAGATTCTGGCTCTAGGATTTTAGGGCGTCTGTGGTTGAGTTGTCGCTGGAGTTGGCTGGGTGGAGGCGGCGATACTCGCGAGGAGGATGGCCCAGAGAGCCGAGGCGAAAATGCCCATGGGGATTTGGAGCATGGTGGGGAGGGAATAGATCATGAAAGTGGCAGGGAACCAGAAGAACCAGTTGCTGGCTAAGACGGGCGCGACGCGGCGGGCGTAGAAGCTGGGGAAGTGGACGAACTCCTTGGTAGTGGTGGCAAAGCAGTGGCCGTTGAGCCGCCACGAGGTCCAAAAGCAGCAGAAGGGGTTGGCCACGAGTGTGGTGTAGAAAAATTGATCTACGAGCACTTTGCTCGTCACGGTGCGCAGGTCGCCACCTGTGCCGAACCAGTGGGATTGGAGTGCGTAGAACACCTCCATAGGCAGCCCCATGAAACCGAACAGGCATAAGAAAAAGAGCGCGTTCTCTGTGTTATCTTTCTGCCAGCGACCACTGTTCTGGGCAGCGACTTTGAAAAACTCTGAGACTGGCCCACCTGCCAGAGCCAGGGCTGCCATGGTGAAGAATAGGCCGCCTTTTTCCTTCCATCCCATGATGGTCTCGAAGATAGGCCGGGAGGCATCGAGATGAAAATAGGCGAGCAGCACAGCTAGCATGACACCTTGCAGAGCTAGTAGGGGAGGCCAGTTGGTGCGCACGGCCTGCCATCCGGAGCGCAGGGATTCGCGCCAAATCTGTTTGATGGCGCCGGTCATTTTAGGGCTCGGGCTTTGGCTAAGATGTCACGCGCTTTTGCTGTGATGTCGTGAGGCATGGCCACTTCTTCTGGCCAGTGGCGATGGTAGCCTTCGCCGGGCAACTTGGTTGTGGCGTCTATGCCGGCA
The DNA here is from genome assembly GCA_020718645.1 of Verrucomicrobium spinosum. Lineage (GTDB taxonomy): Bacteria > Verrucomicrobiota > Verrucomicrobiia > JADLBR01 > JAIBCM01 > DYRQ01. The sequence continues at coordinate 2,548 of DYRQ01000146.1, read as the reverse complement.
TGCGATCCGATGTTAGGCAGTGTGGGCGCATGGTCGAGGCTGTCGCAGGGAGCCTTGGTGTAGATGGTGTCGCGCTGGGGGTCCGTGTTGGCGCAGAGATGGAAGAGGACATCCGAGGTGTTGTGCACATCCACATGAGCATCCACGACGACAATGTATTTGCTGAACATCATTTGCCCCATACCCCAGAGACCATTCATGATTTTGAAGGCTTGGTAGGGATACTGTTTTTTAATGCTCACGAAAACGAGGTTGTGGAAGACCCCCTCGGCTGGCAGGGCGATGTCCACGATCTCGGGAAAATTCATCTGGAAGACGGGGAGAAAAATGCGGACGCTCGCCGTGCCTAGATAGAAGTCCTCCATCGGTGGTTTTCCTACGACTGTGGCTGGATAAACGGCATGGGAACGGTGCGTGATCGCCGTGACATGGAAAGCGGGATACTTATCCACAGGCGTATAGAAACCGGTGTGATCACCGAATGGGCCTTCGTCCCGGAGCTGTTCTGCTGGATCTACGAAACCCTCGATCACGAAATCGGAATCGGCAGGCACTTCGAGATCCTGCGAGACGCAGCGCACCATCGAGACGGGACGCTGGCGCAGGTAGCCAGCCAGCAAGATTTCATCCATGCCATCCGGCATCGGAGCTGTGGCTGCAAAGGCGTAGAGAGGGTCGCCGCCGAGGCAGACGGCCACGGGCATTTTTTCCCCGCGCTCATAGTAGCGTTTACCGTGGCGGGCGCCCACTTTGTGGAGTTGCCAGTGCATGCCGGTGGTGGTGCCATCGAAAACCTGCATGCGATACATGCCGATGTTGCGTGTTTTTGTGTCAGGGTCGCGAGTGTGCACGGTGGGCAGGGTGACAAAAGGACCGCCATCCTGTGGCCAGCAAGTGAGCACGGGTAGGTCGTTCAAGTTAAAGGCGCTGAGAGACTCCCCTTGAACGATCGTCTCTTGGCACGGAGCTCCACCGAGGGAGGGGATAGGGCAAGCGTTCAGGGCGCCCATCCCGTTCTTGAGCAGTTCCCAAGCTTCTGCAAAAGAGCGGGGAGGTTTTGCCTTTAAGAGAAAGGCCATCTGGCGCGCCACCTCATCGGGGGTCTTATCACACAGAGCCATGCGCATCCTCGCCTCCGACCCCATCAGGTTCACCGCTACAGGGAATTTCGATGGCTTCCCACCGGGGAGGATGGGGCGCTCGAAAAGGAGCGCCTTGCCGCCGCTGGGAGACTTCATCTCCATCTCAGCGATGGCGGCGATTTCAAGGTGGGTCGAGACAGGTTCACGGATGGTGAGCAACTCCCCGCGATTTGCGAGTGCCTCAAGAAATGCTCTGGTTCCGTTGTAAGCCATCGTGTGACTGTGCTCCTGGGATCAGGCCAAGAGACCCTTGTTGACCTCGGCAGCTTTGTCTTCGCCACACAAGAATCGGACAGCAGCTAGGGAAAATTCCATGGCCGAACCAGCGGCTTGACCCGTGAGCAGATGCCCGTCCAGGACCACTCGGCTACCTGTTGGTATGCCGCTCTGTATTTCAGCGGCAGCAGCAGGGTGGCAGGTGAATGTGCGGCCTGATAGGAGACCGGCCTTGTCCAAGGCGATAGGAGCCGCACAGATAGCAGCCGTGAGGCGGCCAGCCTTGTAGTGGTTCTGAAGCTTCTCCAGTAGCGGTGCACAGGCAGCTAAGGCATCTGCACCAGGACGCCCGCCGGGCAAGAGGATGGCATCATAGGATTCGTTCAAGAAAGTAGAGAGAAGCCCATCGGAGATATGGCGGGTGTGGCGAGTGGCCAAGATCTCGCCAGGTTCCAGCCCAGCCGCATCCACGCGGATGGAAGCCCTGCGGAGGACATCAATGATGGTGATGGCTTCGATCTCTTCGAAACCTGAGGCCAGCGGAACGAGCGCTCGTAATGTCATGCGCTGGAACTTGCCCGAAAACCGTGAGGTATCAAGCGGCGATTCGTTCTTTAAGAATGCAGCGAGCGGTGGAACAAGGGGAACTCGTGGGCGTGTTTTTGTATCCACTCCAGAGCGGCTTCTTCGTTAGTGAGATTGAGACCCTCCTCAGCGAGTTTTTTGCACTTGTAATCCTCGATATGGCAGACCTGCTCGACCATGCGCGCCCGAAAAGCGGAATCGGAATCCAAGAATTCCACTCCGGTATCGAAACCAATCCCATCGAGGCACGGCCTGCTCCAAGCCACTTTGGCAGCAGCAGAGAACCGGGGATGGACGATGGGGATGTGGATCTGGATGATGGTGCCAGCTTCTAGAGGATTGTGGGCGATGAAACAGACACCGCCGAGGCTAACATCCCTGAGGAAATCGCACTCTTTTTCCACCACATCCTCGAGAGTGACTGTGATCGGAATCGTGACCGGGTGTCTGACAAAGTGCCTTGACATGCGTTGATAGTATCGTGGCTAGCAAAATGTTTTTCCAGTGTAATTTCATTATTTTTTAAGCATCCAATCCCACCCCCCAAGCGACCAACCACCGGGCACGACGATTATTGCTATCACACAGCGCCGTTGCGAGCGTGG
>DYRQ01000009.1 GCA_020718645.1 Verrucomicrobium spinosum | reverse complement strand
GCGCATCGGCGTGCAGTTGAGAAATTTGGGTTGAGCCCATACCACCTCAAAACCGCAGCTTTGTCATGACCTAGAATCAAAAATATTAACATGCATTACCATTCAGTAGTAAAACAAATGTATTAGTCGATCTAAAAAGTGACTTCCAGAGAGAAAAATTCACAAATGGGCAGTTGACAGTTTTGGGGGAAAGTGGCAAGAAGTGGGGAGAAAATAAACAAGATGGCAAACGAGCCCTCCATTCCTGTTGTTGAACAAAAGCGGCCCTATTACTTGGGGACCAGCCACTATTCCGTGGACGATAAAGGGCGTGTGACTGTGCCTGCGGAGTGGCGCCGGGAAGATTTCGAAAGTCAGATGGTGATCCTGCCCGCCAGACAGTGCGTGCGTGTCTATCCAGGTTCGTGGTTCGCCGAACAAATGAAGGAGATCACCGAACTCGCCCCCACGGATGAAAAAGCGATCCGCTTCCGCACGATTGCAGCCATCGGCAAACAAGCTACCTGGGATGGTCAGGGGCGGGTCGTGCTCAACGAGGAACTGCGCAAAAAGGCCGATATCAAGAAAGAGGCGGTTCTACGCGGGCAAGGCGATTATTTTGAGATTTGGGACGCAAGACGGTTTGAGCAAGTAGCAGGCACTGAGGCCACAGTGGAGGATATAGGCCTATGACTTTCTTGTTCCGCACTTCGCTTCCGCCTCGCCTGAAAGGGTGGGGTTCCGCAGGGAAAGGTTAAATGGCGCAACCTCTCCTTCGGATGATGAAACGGCGCCACCAAACATCAACCCCCAAGGGAGGTAGCACATGATAGCACAACGCGTAGGATGCAGAAAAAGTTTGGTTTACGGTTTTACCAATCAGAAGGATGACACGGGAGAAACAGTGGGTTGGTCGGTATTGAAGCTGCCTCGCCGGGGGGCCTTTGAGGCGATCGGACTGCGGCGTCCCACTTTTCGCCCTCTGCCCCGCGTGCGACCCGTGGGTTAATTTTCGGATAAGCGGCCAGAGCCGCAATAAGCATGAATGAGATTTCACCACCAGCCAGTTTTGTTGCAAGAGGTTTTGGAGATACTCCAACCCTCCGAGGGCAAGGTGTATCTCGATGGAACCTTGGGCGGGGGTGGTCACAGCGAGGCTCTGCTCGAGCGCGGGGCTGTGGTGATCGGGTGCGATCGCGACATGGATGCCTTGCAAGCGACCGGGGAGCGGTTGGCGAAATACGGCTCGGTATTCGAGAAGAAACACGGGACTTTCGACTCTCTTCTGGAAGCGTGTGTGGTGCCGCTCGACGGTGTGCTCCTCGATCTAGGGGTGTCTTCGCATCAGCTCGATACGCCGGAGCGCGGGTTCAGTTTTCGATGGGATGGACCTCTGGACATGCGCATGGACACCTCGTGTGGCTCCACGGCAGCAGACTTGTTGAATCATGCGGAGGAGGGACAGATTGTGCGCTGGCTCGCTGAATACGGCGAAGAGCCGCAAGCCCGCCGCGTGGCGCGCGAGATTATACGCAGCCGCAGCCGCGAACCCTTCGTGAGCTGCTCGCAGTTGGTGGTCGCTGTGGAAAAAGCGATCGGCCACGCCCGTCAGCGTTCCCATCACCCGGCGACCCGCACTTTTCAAGCGATCCGTATTGCTGTGAATGATGAGCTGGGGAGTCTCCGCCGTGGTCTCCCAGCCGCAGTGCGGGCTCTCAAACCGGGTGGGCGGCTGGCAGTGATCAGCTTCCATTCTCTTGAAGATCGCATGGTAAAAACTTTCATGCGGGATGCCGCTCGCGAATTTGAAGATACCCCGGCATGGCCCAACAGTGTTCCGAATCCGCACCGCAGTGCGCGACTCATGGGGCGTAAAGCTGTGACCGCCTCCGAGGGTGAACTCGAGTCCAACCCCCGGAGTCGCAGCGCCAAACTGCGGGCTGTGGAAAAATTGGAGATCCAATGAGAACAGCGGCTCCTACCCCTACTTTTGGTCTGATCTCCCTGTTACAGGTGCTCATGATGGTCGCCACGGTGACTCTGATTGCGCTGGGCTATGTGGTGCAGAATACCACCAACAAGGACATCAGTGAGCAGATTCGCATCAAAGAAAAGCAACTGGCGCAGCTCAAGCAAGAGGCGCAGAGTCTGACGGCTAATGTGGCGTTGTTGAAGAACTCGGACACTCTCCGCAAGCGCATCGCCGAACTCCAGCTTCCTTTGCAAGAGATTCGCGAAGAGCAGATCCTCCGCCAAGACGCATTGGCATTGCCCAACCTCGCTCCGAATAAAGCTGAACCCATACGCGGTGTGGCCTCGGTAGGTGCTAAGGTCATCGGGACGGAGGCGCGGCGATGAAGGGGCGCATTATCGCAGTGGTGTTCGTGCTGGTGCTGTTACTGAGCACTCTCTCGGTCAGACTCATTGACATACAGTATGTCAATGCCCGAAATTTTATTCAGCAGGCCGCCAAAAACCACACGCTGCAGATGATTGTCAAAGCCCGTCGTGGCGACATCCTCGATGCTAGTGGTAATATCATGGCCACCAGTGTGCCGTGCCGCAATATAGTGGCCGACACCATCCGCATGCGCCAGATTTTGGCCGATCGCCGCAAGCTGGCGGCTGCCGGAAAAAAGAAATTTCAGCAGGTCAGCGAAGATGAGGTGGCGCGCGAGCTCGGGCGTATCCTCGCGATGAACCCCAAAGAAATAGCAGCAAAAATGAGGGAGTCCAAAGGCGATGTGATCCTCGCCAAACGCATTGGTCTCGATCAGTGGGGCACGATTATGGAAGCCAAGCTGCCGGGCATCAAAGGGGAGGAGACCTACATTCGTTCCTATCCGGAAGGGCGCGGGGCGGCGCATGTGCTGGGTTATGTGAGTAATGAGGGAGTGGGCATGGATGGGGTGGAGCGTTCCATGAACAGCTACCTCCTCGGCACTGATGGATTCTATGTCACTGAAAAAGATGCGCGTCAGGTGGAGATGCGCGTTTACCGATCACAAGACAAGCAGCCCAAGGATGGATACAACATTTGTCTCACCATTGATCAGACCATCCAGCATATTGTCGAAGAAGAGCTGGATGCAGCCATGCAAACTTACAACCCGAGCGGTGTGTATGCGATCGTCATGAAACCCGATACGGGCGAGATCATGGCGATGGCGAATCGCCCTAGCTATGATCCCAATAGCCGCGGGCAGATGGACATCAAATCCATGCGCAATCGCTGCGTGGCAGATGTGGTTGAGCCGGGCTCTACCTTCAAAATCGTCACCACGGCAGCCGCCCTCAACGAAGAGGTCGCCAATCTCGACACTGTCTTTTTCTGCGAAAATGGTTCATGGGAATACTACCGGGTTCCGTTGCACGACCACGGGAGTTATGGGGATTTGTCCGTGCGCCAAATACTCCAAAAATCCAGTAACATCGGATTTGCAAAAATCGCCATTGGGGTTGGCGAAGAGCGTCTCTTCAGCTACATCCGAGCCTTCGGTTTTGGGCGTCGCACTATGGACGGCTATCTGGGCGGCGAGGCGAAAGGCAAACTGGCTTCCGTTGATCGTTGGTCGAAAATTTCCATCACCCGCATCCCTATAGGCTACGAAGTTGGTGTTACTCCGATCCAAGTGGTGTCAGCTATGTCTGTCATAGCCAACGGTGGATCCTACATGCGTCCGATTATCGTGCGCGAAGTGCGTGATGCCGATGGCAAAGAGCAGTTCCGCTACGAGCCTAAAGAATTGCGGCAAGTGATCCGTCCTGAGACTGCGGCCCGCGTGCTGGAAGGTCTCGAGGGGGTAGTCAGCAAAGAAGGCACTGCGGCTGCCGCCAAAGTCCCTGGCTTTCGTGTGGCGGGCAAGACAGGCACAGCCCGTAAGTGGGATGCCGAAAAAAAGTGTTACTCCCGCGAACGCTACCTAGCCTCGTTCATCGGATTTCTACCAGCCGACAAACCGAAGTTTGTGATGCTCGTGATGGTGGATGAGCCCACTGGCGGCAAATCATTTTACGGCGGCAAAGTGGCGGCCCCTGTTTTTTCCGCAGCGGCAAAACGCATCGCAAACCATCTGGATCTAAGACCAGCACCAGCAGCCATGGAGGTGGCAGCCCGATGATGACACTGTCTCAAGTGGCGGAAGCCGTGCCCGGATCCCTCCTACATGGGCGGGGCGACATTGCCGTTAGCGAACTCCGTTGGGATTCTCGAAAGGTCTCACCAGGCGACTTGTTTTTCGCCCTCAAAGGGAGCCAAGACGATGGAGCTCGTTTTGTCCAACAGGCAGCAGCCCAAGGCGCCAGTGCTATCGTGGCAGAACACGGAGTAGCACAGGCTTTAGCAGACGGAGGAGTGCCTGTTGTGGGAGTATCAGATGCCCGTGAGGCGATGGCTCTGGTCGCCCGGGAATACTACGGCAAACCCGACTTGCAACTCCGCGTCATTGGGGTCACAGGCACCAACGGTAAAACGACAACTTCATTTAACTGCGCACACCTGTTCCGTCGCAGTGGCACTTCCTGCGGTGTCATCGGCACGATTCGCTATGAAGTGGGAGAAGACCACTTGCCGGCGCCGCATACGACGCCTGAAGCACCCGAGGTGTATTCCTTGTTGCGTCGCATGGTGGCGGCAGGTTGCCGTGCAGTAGCTATGGAAGTCTCTTCGCACGCCCTCGTCCAACACCGGGTCGGGGGGCTCGAGTTCGACGCGGCGATATTCACCAATCTGACTCAGGATCACCTAGATTACCACGGTGACATGGAGAGTTATTTTCAGGCTAAGCGGTCACTGTTTACAGGGCTCGGTTCAGGGAGTAAGTCGGGTGCTGCTATCATCAATGGTGACGATGCTATTGGGCGTCGTCTGGTCAACGATCCAGAGGTGAACGCACAAAAATTCTCGTTTGCACAAGCCGGTGGAGACCTCGCGTGGAGACTGGTGGAGTGGGGGGCTGAAGGCGCTTCTGTCGAGTTGACCTATGGTGGACAAACGGTGCCGGTGAGAGTCCCGGTGCACGGGCTTTACAACATACAGAACATCGCTGGCGCTGTGCTGGCGCTGCTGACTTCAGGCGCTGATTTTCGACAAGTGGCGGAACTGGCCCAGGAGATACCACCCGTGCCGGGGCGCATGCAGCCCGTGCCGAACCAGCGCGGTATCACGGTGCTGGTGGACTACGCGCACACGGACGATGCGTTGCGCAAAGCGTTGGCCGCAGCCAAAGCCATGCCACACCGCGAGCTGGTCTGCCTGTTTGGTTGTGGTGGGGACCGAGACCGCGCCAAGCGCCCGCTCATGGCTCGTGCCGCATGGGAGTTGTGCGACCGCGTGGTTCTGACTTCCGATAATCCTCGCAGCGAGAATCCGCAGAAAATTCTCGAGGAAGTTATGACGGGCTTCCCCGATATGACCAAGGTCGAGGTTGAGCCTGATCGCGCCCGTGCCATCCGCTTCGCTCTCGAGAGTGCGTCCGAGGGAGACATCGTGTTGCTAGCGGGCAAGGGGCATGAGACTTATCAAGAAATTGCTGGGGTGCGGCACCAGTTTGATGATGTTGAGCATGCTGCGCGAGTGTTGACGCAGAAGGAGGCGGCATGACACCGGCGGAGATCTTGCGCTTGTTTGCCGAAGAGTCCCCCGTGCGGGACGGCAAGCCCGTGGATATCCGTGTTTGCACCGATTCCCGCTCGGTGACACCTGGCGACTGTTTTGTCGCGTTGGCCGGGGAGAAATTCGACGGGCATGATTACTTGGAAGAGGTGGCCGCCAAAGGCGCGTCCATCGCCGTGGTGCATCGCGATGCACCCGCGCCCCGCAGTTTGCCCCTGATCCGCGTGGACGATACAGTGGCAGCGTTGCAGCGGGCGGCAGCCCGGTATCGCGCCTCTCTCAAAATTCCTATCATTGCCGTGGGCGGTAGCAACGGCAAGACGAGCACGAAGGAACAGATTGCCTGTGTTCTGGGAGCTAAGTTTCAGATTTCCAAAACGGAGGGGAATTTGAATAACCACATTGGGGTTCCTTTGACATTGCTTCGGATTGGTGCGGGCACAGAAGCCGCTGTCGTGGAGCTTGGCACCAACCATCCTGGCGAGATTGAGTTGCTCATGAAAATTGCCCGCCCGGATGTCTCGGTAGTCACCAATATCGGGAATGAGCACCTCGAGTTTTTCATGGATCAGCAGGGTGTTTTCCAAGAGGAAGGCGTGTTGGTGGAGCTGTTACCGAAAGATGGTCTTGCGGTTTTGAACGCTGATTGTCCCTACACTACCCGTATGCGTCAGAGAGCCCGTAGTGGTGTCGTGACCGGGGGATTTGCAGAGGGGGCTGATATTCGTGTCTCGAGCCGCGAAGACACTGAAGCAGGACAATTTTTCACGATAGAACATGCCGGTTTGAACGAGAAGTTTGAGTTGCCGGTTCCCGGTGCGCACATGGCCTCCAACGCCTCGTTGTCCGTGGCAGTAGGGGCGGCATTCGAAGTCCCGCTGTGGGCTATGGCTCAACGCCTGCGGGGTCTGAAAATCCCAGGTGGTCGGATGCGCTCGGTCACCCGTGGCGGCATCACGGTGATTGACGATAGTTACAACGCCAACCCGAGTTCCATGGAGGCGGCGCTGGCCTATTTAGTGTCGCGACAAGGACGCCGCATAGCGGTGCTCGGCGGTATGGGCGAGCTGGGTGGAGAATCGGAGCGCTGGCATGTGCATATCGGGCGCAAGGCGGCAGATCTCGGTGTGGATATGCTGGTCGCGGTAGGCCTATCTGGGCAGCAGTATGCCAGGGGTGCTTACGACCGGGTCAGCCGTGTGGAAATTTATGCAGATAACGCCACGGCCGGCGAGTTTCTCAAGCGCGAACTGCGCAAGGGAGATGTGGTTCTATTTAAGGCATCGCGCTCTGCGAAGTTGGAACAAGTAGTGGAAGCTGTCGGGTTCGGCGGCGGTTCTGGAGGTCATTGAGATGTTAGAATATTTGAGTCGTTTGGAAGAGTGGTTTGGCCCGATGCGCGTCTTCGGTTACATATCGTTTCGTGCGCTGGGTGCAGTGGCCACCTCCATGTTGTTTTGCCTCGTGTTCGGGCCGTGGATCATCCGCAAGCTGACGGAGTTGAAAATCGGACAGCCCATCAGAACCAAGGAAGAGGTGCACAGATTGGCTGAATTGCACGGAGGCAAACGGGGGACACCGACGATGGGCGGGGTGATGATCATCGCTGCCGTGGTGGTGTCGTGTGTGCTTTGGACGCAGATGTCCAACAAGTTTGTGCAGCTCTCGATGCTCTCGTTACTCGCCTTAGGCGGGCTCGGTTTCTACGATGACTTTTTGAAAGTGAAGCGCAAGAAATCCGATGGCATATCGGGTCGTCTCAAGCTGCTCGTGCAGATCGGGGTGGCAGCCGTGATAGGGGTGGTGTTACTCAGCGACCCTAAGACGGCTGAGCAAGCGTCGGGGGTTGAGGTGCCGTTCTTGAAATTCCCCGTGGTGCATCTGGGTTGGCTGGCGATCCCATTTTTTGCTCTGGTGATCATGGGGTCTTCCAACGGGGTCAACCTGACGGATGGTTTGGATGGACTGGCTGCTGGCTGCACGGTGGTGGTGAGCGGGGTGTTCTCCGTGTTTTGCTATTTGGCCGGGCACGCGAAATTCTCTCTCTACCTGCAAATTCCGTATGTGGCGGGCGCGGGAGAACTCTCGATATTCGTGGCGGCTCTGACGGGGGCGGCTTTGGGGTTCCTCTGGTTCAACTGTCACCCCGCAAAAGTATTCATGGGAGACACGGGATCGCTCGCCATTGGTGGAGCGTTTGGCGCGGTGGCCATCTGCATCGGCCAAGAGCTGCTACTCGTGGTGATTGGTGGGGTGTTCGTGATGGAATCCCTCTCGGTGATACTCCAAGTGCTTTCATTTAAATTGACCGGGCGTCGCGTGTTTAAGATGGCGCCGATTCACCACCACTTCGAGTTGTTGGGGTGGGGGGAGACAACGGTAGTGGTGCGATTTTGGATTTTGAGCCTGCTGTTTGCCTCGTTGGCATTGCTGAGCTTGAAATTACGGTAAGCGATGAACTGGCAGGGAAAAAAAGTCGTGGTGTTGGGTTTGGGTGAGAGCGGATTATCCGCCACCCGGCTTCTGGTGCCGCGCGGTGTGGAGGTGACGGTTATGGACGAATTTGATAACGCGCAGGTGCGCGCGAGGGCGTCGCAGGCGGAAGCCTTGGGCGCGAGAGTGCTGGTGGGGTCGGCTGCACTCGCTCCGTTTAGCGGGGTGGATCTGGCTGTGCTGAGTCCCGGGATTGACCCGAGAAAGCCGTTGGTCGGAAACTTCATGCGCATGGGCGTGCCCGTGTGGAGCGAGTTGGAGTTGGCCTACCGGTTTTGCGAGTGTCCTGTGGTAGCCATCACAGGCACCAACGGGAAAACAACGACCACAGAGTTGACCCATGCGGTCTTCGAGGCTGCTGGAAAGCGGAGTTGTGCAGCGGGCAATATCGGCTACGCGCTCAGCGACGCGGTGCAGCGCAGCCACGAGATGGATGTCATGGTGGTGGAAGCCAGCTCGTTCCAACTGGAGAGGGTGATCGAGTTCAAGCCGCGCATTGCCGCGTTCTTGAATCTGACGCCTGATCACATGGATCGCTATCCCGACATGTATGAGTATCGGGCGGCCAAGATGCGAATTTTTCTGAATCAGGACAGCTCCGACTACGGCATCGTGCATGCCTCCTTGCTGCCAGTGAAAATACCATCGAAAATGATCGCATTTTCTGCTCGTGGCCATGCGGCGGATTACACCTACGAAGGTGGGGATATATGCTGGAAAGGGCGCTGCGTGCTCCCCTTTCACAAAACCCGTTTGCGAGGTCTCCACAACGCGGAGAACGCGATGGTGGCCATGGCTGCGGGCCACATCTACGGGCTCGACGAGAGACTTATCATCGAGGCGCTCGTGGAGTATCGCCCTGCGGCACACCGGTGCGAGCTAGTGGCCGAGGTCGGTGGGGTGGAATATATTAATGACTCGAAAGCCACCAACCCCGACGCGGTGGAGGTGGCTCTCATCTCCCAGACTCGTCCCGTGGTGTTGATAGCGGGAGGCAAGAATAAAGGGCTCTCGTTCGACTCGCTCAGTGCCACTATAAATTCCAAAACTAAGGGGGTCGTGCTGATCGGGGAGAGTGCCCCGCTGATGCGCGAAGCCTGGGGTGACGAGCGCTGTGTGATGGCCAAAGATATGGCGGAAGCTGTGCGCTTGGCCTCGGGCATGGCTGCTCCGGGCGATACAGTCCTGCTCTCTCCCGCCTGCGCCAGCTTCGACATGTTCAAAGATTACGCGGATCGGGGTAGCCAATTCCGAAAGCTGGTCCTCGATATGGCCCGCTCCCGCATCATGCTTCAGAAAAACAAAAATACCGACACGAAAGGAAAGCCATGAAACCCGAAACCAACAACGAACTGGGAGAAGGCGTGCGCATGTCGCATGTCTTCCTCATAGTCCTAGCCCTGCATGTCCTGATCATAGGCGGCGCATTCGCCTTCCACTGGGTTCGCGCCGACCAGATGGATCAGGTAGCACAAAAAAATCCCACCGAACATCCGGTGGATAAGATGACGCCCGAAGATATGGCACCTGAGTCCGACGAACTCGCCTCCAAGGAGGACGAGGAAATCGAGCCGGTAGTGGATGCTTCGGTGGAACCAGGCGTGCAGTTGGCCACCAAGATGCGCGGCGGCGACCAGCCCATGCTCCGTGAGGGTGTGGCGGCGGCTCCGGCGCCAGAAGTGGCTTTGCGCAAGGTGCCCACGCAACCTGTTGCGGCAGTCGCGCAGGCAAAAACCTCAGGCACCGCAGCCAGCTACAAAGTGGTGAAAGGCGATACTCTGAGCAAAATCTCCCGCGTGAGTGGAGTCAGCATCTCGCAGATCCGTGCAGCGAACGCGATGAGCACCGACGCACTTCGTATCGGACAGGTGCTCAAGATACCCGGTGGCGCATCAGCGCCGAAAGCTGTGGCCTCTGCGCCAGCGCCCCTACCCGTATCGGAAGAGGTGGCGCCTGTCGCCTCGGCTCCAGTTGCAGCAGCTTCTGCGGTAGCGAATTCTGGAGAAACCTATACTGTATCCAAGGGCGACACGCTGGTGCGTATCGCCAAAAAATTTGGAACCACTGCAGGCGAGTTGATGCAGGTCAATAATATCACTGACCCGTCCAAGCTTGGCATTGGCACCAAACTGGTTCTGCCCCGCCCCACGAGCGCGGCGCAGCAGGAGAACATCCAGAAAAACACCAAAGCCCGCTCGGCTGAAGAGCTGGCCATGAACAAACACTGAGCCCGTGAACCATAGCCGGTCCGCATCGTTTTGGCTGAGCCTAGCAGTGTTCATACTGCTAGGCGTGGGCATTGTGATGCTGACGAGCGCCAGCTCGATGCGCGACCAATCTTCGCTGGTCAGAAGCCAGTCCCTCTACATGGTAGTTGGGCTGGTGGCAGCGGTGGTGATGGCGTGCACGGACTACCGTGTCTGGGGTCAGTGCATCTGGGTGCTGGTGGCTTTGGGTGCAGTTGGGTTGATCCTCTGTTATGTGCCAGGTGTCGGACACAGGATCAAAGGTGCAAGTCGCTGGATCGGCTTCGGCGGTTTCACCGTGCAGCCTAGCGAGTTTGCTAAGATCGTGATCCTGCTATTTCTCGGTTGGTGGTATGGGAAAAACACAAAGCAAATACACACCTTCTGGATCGGATTCCTAGCGCCGGGTCTCGTGGTGGGCGCATTGCTGGGGTTGATTCTTTTTGAAAAAGACATCGGCACGACCTTGCTCTTGGCCGGGGTCACCTTTGTGGTTTGGTTTGTGGCCGGTGTGCGCTGGCACTATCTCGCAGTATCTGGCCTGGCCGCTGGCCTACTGGTCTCTGTAGTGATTATGAAAGACCCCGAACGCATGCGGCGTATCGAGGCCTATGTTCAGAAAAAAACTGAGCAACAGCATGCCGGCAGTCCCGGTGGCGGCAAGGCGGCCAAAGACAAACATGCTTTGGGCGAGGATTACCAGCAGCAGCAATCCCTGATCGCGTTGGGGTCGGGTGGGCCGCTGGGATTGGGGCTCGGGGAGAGCCGTCAAAAAATGTATTATGTGCCCGAGGCGCACACGGATTTCATATTTTCTATCATCGGGGAGGAACTCGGTATGCGGGCGACGCTCATGATCGTGTTATGCTATGTGGTGGTGGCAGCCACGGGCGGCTATATCGCAGTCATGGCGAAGGATGCCACGGGATCACTTTTGGCTACTGGCATCGTCACGCTGGTATCGTTCCAAGCTTTCATCAACATCGGAGTGGTCACCAAGCTGCTGCCGAATAAAGGTCTGGCGTTGCCATTCATCAGTGCTGGTGGCTCCAACATGGTGGCCTGCATGGCGCTAGTGGGGCTGCTGATTAGCGTGGCGAAACACTCGCCGCGTAGCGTGGTGTCACCACAGAATGTCCCGTTTCCCCAAGGAGGTATGGCATGAAAACAGGTAGAATAGCCATAGCGTGCGGAGGCACAGGTGGGCACCTTTTCCCGGGGCTTTCGGTCGCGGGTGAACTGCTGGCACGGGGACACGAGATCAAGCTGATCATTTCGTCGAAACCGATAGACGCGCAGGTGGTTTCAAAATATCCCGAGTTCCCGTCTATCCCGCTGTCAGCGATCGGCTGGCCGGGCATCGGTCCGAAGGCGGTCCTGTTTGCGTGGAAGTTGTTCAAGACCCAAGTCGAGTGCGCCCGGTTGTTCAAAGATTGGAAGCCCTCGGCGGTGCTCGGCATGGGAGGTTTTACTTCGGCGGTGCCGCTGCTCCTCGCCTCGAAACTGAGCGTGCCGTCGCTCATTCATGAATCCAATGCCATCCCAGGCAAGGTCACGCGCCAGCTCGCACCGCATGTCGGCGCTGTGCTGGTCGGGTTTCATGAATGTGAAAAAGAGTTGCCTGCCGCGCGTTCCTGCGTGTTCACGGGCACCCCGGTGAGACCCGGTCTGGTGGGCGTGGACCGTGGCAAGGCTTGCGAGCAGCTAGGACTCGAGCCAGGCCGGAAAACTTTGCTCGTCATGGGTGGGAGCCAAGGAGCGCATGGGATTAACGAGGCCGTGATCCAGTGTCTGCCTTCGTGGGGAGAACATCGGGAGAACTGGCAGTTCATCCACCTGACAGGCAGCGAAGATCTGGCGATTGTGGAATACAATTATCGCCGCGAAAAATTCAAAGCCAAAGTCTTGGAATTCTGTCATGACATGGCCCCGGTTTACTCGGCATCGGATTTGGCGTTGTCCCGCAGTGGAGCCGGCACCTTGGCTGAACTTGGGAACGCCGGTGTGCCCAGTGTTTTAATACCTTATCCGCACGCGGCGGAGAATCACCAGTATCACAACGCGAAAATTTTGGAGAAAGCTGGGGCTGCTGTCGTAGTCGAACAGGGGCAGATCGGGGAGGGAAGATTGGCTCACGGGTTGGGTGCTCTTCTGGAAAATAGCGCCATGCTCGAGAAAATGAGCATGGCTTGCCGCGCATTTTCTCCCGGTGACGCTGCGAAAAATGTCGCGTGTGCGGTGGAGGCGCGATTCGTGTAATATGGATACGGTGCATCGCCTCTTGCAAACCCTGCCCAGCCGGATTCATTTGGTGGGCGTCTCGGGTAGCGGCATGATCGGGCTGGCCAACCTGCTGCTGCGCATGGGGCACCGTGTCACGGGTTCTGATCTCAAGGAAAGTGCCGCAGTGCGCAGGCTCAGGGACCAGGGCCTTGGCTTCTACCTAGGACATGAAATGTCCCAGGTGTCGGGCTCCTCGCTGCTGGTCTATTCCTCGGCTGTCAGGCCGGAGAATCCCGAGCGCCAAGCCGCCCGGGCTGCTGGTGTCCCGGAAATCCGCCGCGCCACTTTGCTGGCTGCCCTGTCCCGCGAGAAAAAATCGGTGCTGGTCTGCGGCACTCACGGCAAGACCACGACTACTGCCATGCTGGCCTCTGCGTTGCGGGAGGCGGGCATGGATCCTTCCTACTATGTCGGTGCCGATGTGCCAGCGCTGGGTGAGAGTGCAGATTGGGGTGGGGGAGAGCATTTTATTATCGAGGCGGACGAGAGTGATGGCTCCTTTCTTGAGCTGGCAGCCCACGCGTGTATCGTGCTCAATATCGAGGCGGAGCATCTGGATTATTTCCGGGATGAGGCGGCGGTGAAAGAGGCGTTTGCCGCGCGGGTCGCCAGTGTGAGCGGGCCTGTCTGCTATTGCATCGAGGATCATAACGCTTCCGAGATCTGCGCCAAAGCAGGGCGCAGCATCTCCTACGGTTTGGGCTCGAGTGCTGAGGTGCGGGCGACAGGCGTAGTATTGGATTCCTTCGGTTCTGAATTTTGCGTGGAAAAGGAGGGGGCTCAACTCGGGGTCATCCGCCTCGAGGTGCCGGGCCGCCACAATGTGAGCAATGCTACAGGGGCTGTTGCCGTGGCGCTCGCTCTTGGCGCGGAGTTTAGCTCTGTGGCAGCGGGCTTATCGAAATTCCGCGGTGCTCGCCGTCGTTTTGATGTCCGCTACAGGGGATCCCGCGTGGTCGTGGATGACTACGCTCATCACCCGAGTGAAATTCGTGCCACGCTACTGGCGGCACGGGGCACAGGAGCCGGGCGTGTGGTGGCAGCCTTCCAGCCGCACCGTTACTCGCGGACACAACTGTTGCGCGATGAGTTTTCCACCGCATTCCAAGAGGCTGATCGTCTGGTAATATCAGATGTCTATAGCTCGGGAGAAAAGCCCATCCCTGGAGTGTCGGGCCAGACGGTAGCTGATGCCGTGCGGGTTTCAGGCCAGCATCGCGTGACCTATCACCCGCATCTCGGGAGTATGGCCGGCGCGCTCTTGCGGGAGTCCCAGCCAGGCGATCTGATCGTGCTCATGGGTGCCGGTGATATCAACCGTGTGGCGGAACGAGTGGCATCCGCTCTAGCCCTGCACGATGCGCTGACACCTCTGGTGAGCGAGGCGAGCAAACTGATCCCCGGGGAAGAGCTTTCGAAACACACGACATTCCGGATTGGCGGGCCTGCCGACCTTTGGTGTGAGCCTGCCGATGAGCGAGATCTTGCGGCCATTCTCTCCTATTGCCACACGCACGGCACACCGTTGACCGTGCTGGGTCGTGGGTCGAATGTGCTGGTGAGAGATGGGGGCATCCGCGGCGTCGTGCTGAGCCTGGGATCGGAGTATTTTCAACGCGTGAGCATCCATGGCACCCGGGTAGATGCCGGGGCGGGTGTCCGGCTCGGAGCACTGGTGGCTGCTGCACGCAAGGCCGGCTTGGGTGGAATCGAATTTATGGAAGGGATCCCCGCGAGTGTCGGGGGCGCGCTCCGCATGAATGCCGGGGCGATGGGTGGATGGACTTTCGAGAGAGTGCGCAGTGTGCGCGTGGCCGAGATGGATGGGACGATCCATGATAGACCCACGGATGAGTTCGGTGCGCAATACCGCGAAGTTCCCGGCATGGTGGGTCGGATCGCGCTGGGCGCATCATTCGAGCTGCTGCCCGCCAAAGAAGAGCAGATCGCTACCACCCTGAAAGAATACAGTGGCAAGCGCTGGACGAGCCAGCCAGCCATGCCCAGTGCGGGTTGCATTTTTAAGAACCCTGAGAGTTGTCCAGCCGGCAAGTTGGTGGATGAGCTAGGCCTGAAAAACCGGCGCAGGGGCGGTGCCCGCGTGAGCGTGGAGCACGGAAATTTTATCGTCAACGATGGCGGTGCCACAGCGGCAGATGTGCTCGGGCTCATAGCCGAGGTGCAAGCCGAAGTGCGTGCCCAACGGGGGGTAGAGATGGAGACGGAAGTTATTATTTTGGGAGACAATGAATGAAAACGATGAAAATTTGCGTGCTGAAAGGTGGGGTGTCAGAGGAACGGGAAGTATCATTGCGTTCGGGCTCAGCCGTGGCCGGAGCTTTGAAAGACCTAGGACATGAAGTGTCCGAGGTAGATGTGGACTGCACGGAGTTTTCAGGCTTTGAGGGAGCGGATGCGGTGTTTATCGCGCTGCATGGAACCTATGGTGAAGACGGCGGTGTGCAGCGCTACCTCGCCTCGAAAGGGGTGGCGTTTACTGGCTGTGGCGAGGACGCCAGCCGCAAAGCTTTTGATAAGGAGATCACCAAAGAACTTTTCGTGCGAGCCGGAGTGCCGACGCCGCGCTACCAAGTGCTGCGCAGCCCTGCCCCGTGCACGCTGCCTTTGCCCGTGGTGGTGAAACCTGCCAAACAAGGGTCGAGCGTGGGCGTGAGCCGTGTGCATACAGCAGGCGATTGGGAGGCGGCGGTGGCGGAGGCCTTGCGCCACGACGACTGTGCCATAGCCGAGACCATGGTGGTGGGCCGCGAATTGACCGTTGGGATTTTGGGCGACCGCACTCTGCCTGTAGTCGAGATACGGCCCGTGGGCGGGTTTTATGATTTCGCGCATAAATACACGGCGGGGGGGTCGGAATATTTTTGTCCGGCGGAGCTTTCGGATAGTGTCACCGCCGCGGTGCAGGAGGCCGCTCTGGCAGCGCACCGCGCTCTCGGATGCGAGGTTTATTCGCGTGTGGATGTGTTGATAGATGGCGAGGGAAAACCATCGGTGCTCGAGGTGAACACCATCCCTGGGATGACGGCTACGAGCCTGTTGCCCAAGGCGGCCAAAGCCGAGGGAATGGAGTTTGGCCCTCTCTGTGAGCGTATTGTGGAATTGTCTGTAGCAGCGCGAGGAGGGGCAACGCGATGAAGCATCGTGGTAATGGTCCATGGTCTTGGGCAACGCTGTTTGGGGCGGGTCGGAAGGCGCGTGTGCCGACGGCCTCGCTCCGTGTCGAAGTGAAGGAGACGCTTAAACGCAAACGCAGCGTGCGATTTTACATCAAGTTGATCATGGCGCTGCTGCTGCTGGGTGGTTCCTGCGCTTCGATCTATTATTCGCTCCACTGGCTCTCGGACAAGATGTGCTACGAGAATCCGAAGTATGTCTTGGAGGAGATACGGGTGGAGGTGGTCGGGCGCATCCGCAAAGACCAAGTGCTGAAGTGGGCGTCTGTGCCGAAGGGGATCAATCTCATGAAGGTGGATTTGCTGGCGGTGCAAAAGCGTATCCAAGACCAGCCGTGTGTCGAAGGGGTGGTCGTGCGCAGGGAGTTGCCAAACCGGCTGAGCATAGAAGTCAAAGAGCGGGTGCCGTTGGCGCGGGTGGTGACTGACAAAGATTCCAAGGAGCCGAGCCCGGGGATTTTCACGGTGGATCGGGAGGGGATGATCATGCGGCCACGCTCTGGGGAGAAAGTATCGCACTTGCCCGAGATCCGTGGAGCGCCGTGGGAAATGATCGTGCCTGGTAACAAGGTGGCCTCGGACGCCAACGAGATTTTTAGCGCGCTGAACCTGCTTTCTCAGATTGAAATGTCTCCGGTGAAAGTGGAGTTCAGCCTCTTGAGTGTGGATGTGTCCAAGGAGAATGTGCTGCGGCTGGCAACCCGGGGCGGAGGCTATATCTGTTTCAGCGGAGACTCGACGCGGCACAAAGAACAGATGGATCGCCTGCGGCAGATTTACTTCCAGGCGGGGAGATTAAAAAAAGATGTTATGACAGTGGATTTGACTGTGGCGAGAAATGTGCCGGTGACCTTCGTCCCGGATCCGAGTTAAGGAGTGAAAGAAGATGGGATTTTGGCGCAAAGACAAACATGTGGTAGCTCTGGAAGTGGGCACCTGCAAAATTGCTGTGGCTGTTGGCTCGTTGGGTAGTGATGGAGGGATGAATATTCTTGGCACGAGCGAGACGGCCTCTGCGGGCGTGCGCAAAGGCGAGATTGTGGATCCCAAGGCAGCCGCCGTGGCACTGCGGGATGCTATCCTGGCAGCGGAAACAAAAATCGGGGTGACCGTGGATGAGGTCAACCTCGTGCTCAGCGGCTCTCACCTGCAATGCGAAGAGCGCGTTACGGTGAAAGAAATCCTGCGTGAAGATAATCATATCATCGAGGCCGATGTCGCTGAAGTGCATCACATGGTGCAGGAACAGCACGAAAATGCCGGACGGTTCAGGGTCACGGAGATGCCTAGATCGTATAGCATAGATGGCGGGGAGCCAGTGCAGGATCCTGTCGGGATGATCGGGCGTCGGCTGGAGGCTGTTTTCATGGTGGTGCATGGTGTGCAGGGACGATTGCAGAACTTTGTCAAATGCGTGCATGAGCCTGGTATCGCCATCGTTGATTATGCTCTCGGCCCAGTGGTGGCTGCCGAGGCGATATTGAACGAGGATCAGAAGCAGAGCGGGGCCTTGGTGATTGATATGGGGGGCGGGCTCACGCACTACGCCTTTTTCTGCGACGGGCGACTGGAGAAGATGGGCGTCGTCGGGATCGGCGGCGACCATGTCACCCAAGATATCAGCCGCGCCTTCCACTTGCCCTTGCGCCAGTCGGAGCAGATCAAGTGCAGCATGGCCACAGTGGATGATGATGGGCTCGATCCAGAACAGGTTCTCCAAGTCCCTGCCTCGAATGGTTTCGCAGGGAAAAATATCTACGCCAAGAGTTTGGCAACTGTCTGCCGGCTTCGTGTGGAGGAGACGCTAGAAATTATACGAGAGGAATTGGGAGAGCAGGTGAAACTCTTTGGTGCCGGGATACTATTGACTGGGGGCGGGTCGAGGCTCAAAGGCGTGGAGAGTCTTGTATCCTCCGTGTTCGGTAAACCATCTCTGTGTGCTCGCATGCATCATCTTTCGGGTGATGCCGAAGATTTATCGCGTCCTGAGTTGTCGGCGGTGCTGGGGATGTTGCTCACAGCCACCCGCAAAGAAGCTAAAACCCGGAAGCTCAAATCCCCCCTTGGCATGTTCAAGCGGGCTTGGGAGCAAGTCAGAATGTTTGCATTTTAGGGAGAAAAATATGGCAGTGAAACCCCTCAAAAATACAGTTCCCAGTTTCCAGAAAGCCCGGTTCATCGGGCTCGGCGGTGCGGGCTGCGCCGTGGCGGCTCTCATGGCAAATCAGAACAGCGACAGCTTAGAGGTGCTCATGTGTGATACTGATCACAAGCTGCTTGGCTCTCTGTCCGATAAGGGGGTCAGCCAGAAGTTATTTGGTCCCTCGACTCTCAAGGGTTTAAGCTGCGGCGGCGATGCCACCATGGGACGCAAGGCAACCCGTGAAAGCGCCAGCCTTTGCAAAGAGCTTCTCAGCGGCACGGATCTTGTATTTCTGGTGGGCGGACTCGGTGGAGGATTTGCTACAGGGGCGATGCAGGAGTTTGTCCAGATAGCCAAAGAAGCTCAAGTGCCTGTGATTTGTTTGGTTATTCGTCCATTTGATTTCGAGAGCCCGCTCAGAAACGCCGCTGCCCGCGATGCTGTCAGCGACCTGAAAAAGAGCGGGGTGCCGGTGTTTATTGTAAGCAACGATGTTGTAGCCCGGCACCAAGCCGAAGGGCGGGGAGCTTATGAAGTCTTTGAATGTGCTAATGCGCGCTTGCTCGAGATAGCATTATCCCTCAACCAAATTCTCACCCAGCAGGCAATACAGACTCTAGACGGCAGGAAGCTGATTGAGACACTGCAATATTATGGTGTGTTGGATGACGGTTGTATGGCTTTGGGAGATGCAGAAGGTGAGATTTCCGCTGAGATCGCTTTGAATGAGGTTCTGGAATCCTCGATATTCATTAACGAAGCGAGGCATGTCTGGGAGGGATGCATTGTGTTTACCACGGGTGGCAGCAAACTGACTGTAGCGGATACTCGGAGCATTGAGGCACGGGTAAAAAAAGAATTCGCGCAAAATATCGATGTCTTGGGCGGCGCTACCATGGATCCGGCATTCGAGGAGCGAACCCGCATTTTGGTGCTGGCATTTCCTGCACAGCCTGAAACTGAGGCAACCCCGGACGCGTCGCTTGAGGCTGATGTAGTTACGCCAGTAGAAACATCGCTTCTCCCAGCTATGACCCGTGTTCCAGAGCCCATGGTTCAGGTGTCACATAAAAATGAGCGGGGTCGCAAAGCGTCAGAGCAGCAGCGCACGACCAAGGTGGAAGTTCGTCAAGAGGCCTTGAAATTCGAAAGTCCCAGCTCCAGTGCCGGGAGATTTGAGAAGGTGGAGGCCACTCTCTACAAAGGAGAGAATCTCGACCAGCCCACATGGATGAGAAAAGGATTTGATATCCGACAGTGTTCAGTATGAGCGGACGCTTGATTGTGGTGGTTCAAATTATTTTATGGAAAATGTTGACATAATTCAGACTCCACGCCAATAAGATCGCTCAAATGACTAGGGAAATGAAACATCTAGTAGTGAGCATGGTGAGCTTGGCAGCAGTCTGCCAACCGCTGTTCGCGCAATATCAACCAGTTCCTGAAGAGGAAAAGGGCAAGCTGATCACGGTCACAGCTCAGGTTCGTGAAGAGTATGACGACAATGTCTTCACAAGTGGGATTGACGAGGTTCAGGCTTGGCGCACCCTCGTGGAGCCAGGTATCATCCTGAACTTCAACCCTACCGAGCAGACGCTCATTAGTGGACGCTACAACTTGGGTCTCAACATGTGGGCGGATCGTCCTGGTGACGATATTCTCGACATGACTCACGACATTGCCTTCCGTGCGGCTCATACATTTTCCCCTCGTTTCGAAGTAGATCTCCGTGACCGCTTCCGCATGGCTTACGAGCCATCGCTGGAAGAGGGTGGTGCCTTCCGCCGTGTCAATGGTGACTACCTGACCAACGATTTGAGCCTCTTCGGTTCAGCTCAGTGGACCCCGCGCTTTGGCAATACCTTGGAGTATATCAACAGCTATGTGACCTATGACGAGGCGCTCGTCGGCCTGAGCCAAGATCGCATGTCCCATACATTTAACCTAGAGAACCGTATCAGCATCCTCCCGACAACGGTCGGCGTAGTGGGCTACCGCTATAACATCGTGGATTACACTGATATCAACAAAGATTCGCAGGGGCACTTCTTCCTCGTCGGCGTGGATCACAAGTTTTCCGATCAATGGATCATCGAAGCCCGCACGGGCGTCGAGCTGCGCGACTACGATTCGGGTGGAAACAGCACTGGACCCTACGCCTCGCTCAACAGCACTTGGCGCTATAATCCTCTCAGCTCGGTGACATTCGGTTATGCCTACTCCTCCGATCTGACAGATCTCTCCACCTTCAACTCTTCCGACACGCATGCTCTGACATGGTCGTGGTTGGTCGGTTTCACCCCGAAGCTGGCTTTGAAAATTGGTGGTTCCTACAGCATGAGTTCCTTCGACACGAACAATGCAGCTGAAGGCGTAGATATTTCTGGCACACAGCACGACAACGCGCTGAATTTTGAGACGGCTGTGGTTTATACGATCAATAAGCACTACTCCGCTGAACTCGGCTACATTCGCACCGAACTTGATTCGGACTTTGTTGCTCGCAGCTACGACCGCAACAGATACTACATCGGTTTCCGCGGTATTTGGTAAGGTTGTTGCATCTCCCGGGTTCCCGTGTTAACCTGCCCCGGATGCAATGCCTGAGCACCGCGATATGAACACCGACACAGCCGAAGTCAGACTCCATCTCTGGGATTACTGGAGAGTCGTTTCCAACCGAAAGGCTCTCGTTTTTTCTATCTTCTCTCTGGTGATGGTTGCTGCGGTGATCACCACACTGGTGCTACCGAAAATTTACAGGGCCACGGTGATGATGGAAATCATCCGCGAGAGCAAGGATATTGAAGTTTTCGAACGGAATATCAAACCAGATTACGACCCGTTTTTTCAACAAACGCAGTTTCATAACATCCAGCAGAAGGATGTCCTCTACCCTGTCATCGAGCGACTGCAGCTCAGCGAAAAGTGGGCCAAACGCGATGATTACGAAGAGCCTGTTTACCCCAAAGAAGTCACCTACAAGCTTTTGGTCAAAAGCATGGATGTGCGCCAAGTTCGCAATACTTCCCTCATCGAATTGCGCGTGGAAAACCGCAGTAAAGAGGAGGGTGTCCAGATTGCAAAATTAGTGTCGGAATCCTATGTAGAAGCTCGTCTGAGGCAGACGACCGACCAAGCGAAGCGCGGTTTGGATCGGTTGCAGGAAGAGGTCAAGCGCGAGGAGGAGGCGAGGAGCAAGGCGATGAACGAAGTCGAGCGCCTCCGCAGGGAACTCGGCATTACTGAACTGGCTGGCACCGGTGGGCTCCGGGCCTCGGATGCCACACCTCTTTCGCAAAGCATTCTCCAGAAAAAAGAACAGGATTTGAGCGATGCTAAAATCGTGCTGATCACCAAACAAAAGCGGCTCGAGCAGATCAAAGATCTTCCAACTTCTGAGCTGCTCAACGCCTTGACAGCATTAAATCTAAAGGACGATAACTTGGTCTCGACCCAGTCTGAATTCAACCAGGCAGAGGCCTTGCTGACCCAATATAAAAAAGAGGGTTACGGCGGAAATCATCCCACCGTGGTGGCTCAAGAAAATGTGGTGCGAAAACTCAAAGAGCAGTTGGAACAGCAGCTTGGCGGTATGAGACAGGGGTTGATTGCTGATGTCGTGACCGAGCAGGCCAAGGTGGAACAGATCGAAAAAGACATCCAGCAATACAAGACAAAAAGCGTCGAGGAAAACAGCGAGAAATACAGCGTGTTCCGCGATGCCGTTCGGCGATTTGAAACCCACCAGATGGTTTATGATGCTGCCATGGGTCGTTACAAACAGAACTTGATTGAATCCGAGATGCCTTCGACGCCGATCATTATCCGGAGCCCGGCTGAGGCATGGATCAAACCAGTCAAACCCAAGTGGTGGCTCAACCTGCTGCTCGCCTTTGTGGTCGGTTCGATTCTCGGCGTGTCTGCCGCCTTCTTTATCGAGTATTTGGACACCAGCGTGAAAACCATAGACGATGTCGAAAATCGTCTCAAAATTCCAGTGCTCGCCGTGATTCCTCTTGGAGTGCCCACGCTTAATAAAGATATTGAAGATTCCCCCCACGCCGAGGGCTACCGCATCTTGCGCACTAAAATTGAATCCCTTCGCTCTTCGCCGACTGCCAACACAGTGACCATGGTCAGCGGCGGTCCCGGCGAGGGTAAATCCACCACGCTTTTTAATCTCGCATGGACTTGTGCCCAGAGTGGTATGTCCACGCTATTGGTAGATGCTGATCTACGAAGACCGTCTCTCCATAAGGTGATGGAATACCAAAATGATTTGGGTCTCAGCGATTATCTCTCGGGAGCTAAAGGTTTGAGTGAGGTGGTTCACGGGACTTCTTTGCCGAGCCTGCACTTTGTTCCCAGCGGCAATCATCCCAGTCTGAAAAGCTACTTGAGTTCGCCAAGAATGAAGGAGTTCTTCGAAGATGTAAAATCGCGCTACGATTGGGTGTTTTTCGATGCGCCCCCTATCTTGGGTGTGAGCGATGCTGGTATATTGGCGCGTATGGTGGATGCGACTGTGATGGTGATCCAGCATAGGAGATTTCCTGTTTCTGTGACCATGCGGGTCAAGCAATCCGTTGTCGAAATCGGCGGGAAGCTGATCGGCGTGGTCCTCAACCAGGTTAACACCAAAGAGCACGAAATGTATGGTTACTACAACAGCTATTATGACTACTACGGCAAAACAGATGACAAAAAATCCAAAGGTTCCAAAAAAACTATTCGCCCTGCTGGGCAGGAATATTAATTCCGCGCTGGCCTGCCTCGGGCTGCTGGTGTCCGGCTGCTCCTCCACGGAACAGGGTGCTAATTATTATTCTGGCACAAGCCCCGTGGCGCATGAGGTGGATTCTGTTTCGAAGCCGGGCGGTCGTTCACTTCGTAAAGCCTACGAATCACCAACCTCTGCCCGTCAGCGCCCTGCAGACGATGCTCGTGGTGATAGTGATTCACTTCGCCCTGGCGACTTTATCAAGGTTTCGTTGAGTGGAGTGCCCAAAGAGGAGCAGCGCGAAGACGAGTTTCGAGTGGGGGACGACGGTATGATCTCCATGCCGCACCTGACACCGACGAGGGCTGCAGGTTTGACGACGGGCGAGCTTGAACGCTCTTTGGAGTCGCAATACAAGTCGAAGGGCATTTTTAGCAACCCCTCTATCTCCGTGTTCGTAGCAAATCGCTATGTGAATGTCATTGGCGAGGTCAAGCAGCCTCAGCGGGTTGAATACACCAATGACATAACGGTGCTTGGTGCCATCTCCGCCTGTGGTGGATTCACAGATTATGCAGACCAGTCCAAGGTGCGCGTGCAGCGTCGCGGGCAGGTGGTTTTGGTGGATGGCAAAGGAGCCATCAAAGACCCCTCAAAAGACATGCCTTTGAAAGCTGGCGACACTGTCGAGGTGCGTCGCAGTATTTTCTAAAAAAACGACAGGATACTTGCCCAGCGTCTGATTCTTCTTGGCGTCAGCAGAAGATGATGGCATAGTTGTCTTCTCCTATCCGGAGCGTAGCTCAGCTTGGTAGAGCACTTGCTTTGGGAGCAAGACGTCGCAGGTTCAAATCCTGTCGCTCCGATTTTCTCAACTTCCTGAGTGCCAGCGCTTGTTTTTGTGCAACGATGCTGCATACTGCGTTTTGGATTGAAACCATGGACGACTCCCACCATCTCATCGAAGAGAGTGACGAGGGCTTGGTCGCCCAAGTGCAGGCGGGCGACACCGAAGCCTTTGACGAACTCATCCGCCGATATAAAGATAAAATTTACTCCACCATCTACCACATGACTTCCCAGAGGGAAGATGCCTACGATCTGCTCCAAGAAGTATTTTTGAATGCGTTTAAGGCCATCCCCCGGTTTCGCCTCGATGCAAAATTTTCGAGTTGGATCTACCGCATAGCCGTCAATACGACCATCAACCACCTCAAACAGCGTCGCAGAACCACCATGATGAGCCTCGACCGTATGGAGACAGAGGAAGGAGACTTTGAAGCATCTTTAGTTGCTGCTGATGTGCAAAACACTGGTAATGAGACTATTGGAAATAGTGATATCCAAGAGCTGCAAAAAAAATTGAACGAAGCGATCCAAGGATTGTCTGAAGAGCATAGAACGGTTGTTGTGATGCATGACATCCAAGGAATGACGCATGTGCAAATTGCAGATGTGCTAAAAATTCCTGAAGGCACGGTAAAAACGCGCCTTTTTCATGCGCACAAAAACTTGAAAAAGAAACTTGGATACTTGGTAAAAAACCAAGATCAATAGGAGACAGCATGGACAGACACACTGAACAGGCGATAGTCAACATAGTGAGCCTCAAGCGTTTTGAGAAGCCGGATGCGGCTCTGATGGCTGGGGTCGAACGAGAGTTTCATCGTCGTCTTCAGGCTGAGATGCTTCGCCGTGAAAGCTCTTCTCTCTCTGCTCGCCTTTCCCAGATTTCTGAGGCTTGGTCGTCCTTCTGCTGGAGTTTCGGCAAAGGTTTGGTTCCAGTGGCTGCGGCTGCTTGCATCGTAGTGGCCTTTGTTGTGAGCGGCCAGATGGGATCAGGGATTTCTGGGGTTCAAGTGGCCTCGGGATTTAAGCTTGATGTAGGGGCTGGAGATTCTTCTGTTTCGGCTTCTAGGACTTCAGACTCGCTCAAAGAGTTTATGGATTTCTCTCGTTCTCTGGAAATGCCTTCTTCGCAAGCTGCGGCAGCGCAGACCTACGAGGGTTATTCGGCGGTTCCTGTTGTTTACGACGAGGCGAATATCTCATTTTGAGGCTGTTCGCTGGAGGCTCTATTAACCTCTTGCTTCTTCCTTTCGCGATATTAGCATCAGTGGTGATGCTAACAGGTTTTGTGAGTGTGAGCCGTTGTTTTTCAATCTTCCTTACTGTGCTTTGGAGTGCTGTCTCTCTACAGGCGGCAGGTGGCTCTCAGGGTTCTCTTGATGCCACGCCTCTGTCACAGGAGGTTTCACGCATCTTCCAGCAGGCTAGCCCATCTCTCGTTAAAATTCGTGTGGCTAGTCCGCTCGGCACGCTGACAGGGTCTGGATTTTTCTACGGTGATGGTTCTCAGGTAGTGACCTCATCGAACATGGTGGTCGTGGGCGATGGTATCTGGGTGGAGTATGGTGACCAAAAAGCTTCTGCGAAAGTCATGGGAGTGGATCGCAGAAGTTGCGTGGCGCTGCTGAAGGTGGATTTGAAGGGCGTGCCACTGCCTATCTCGACAGGGGAGTTGCCCGGCATGGGGACACAGTTGGTGGCGGCTGGATTTCCCTACAATCTCGATGCTTCACCAACTTTTGGCACTCTGCTGGGTTTCGAGAGTAAATCACCTCAAGGAAAATATTTTTGCACCACCCATATCCGATCAGATATCCGCCTGCTGCCTGGACTGGTCGGTGGCCCGCTGCTTGATCGCTCGGGGACTGTCGTAGGACTGGTGACTGGCTCTATGGATAACGGCGCTACCACTTATGCGTTGCCAGCTCGAGCTTTGGGCAAAGTAGTCAGCGACCTGACCCAGCATGGCACCGTGCGCACGGGGTGGGTCGGGATTAGCATCGAAGCGGGCTCGAGTGTGGGACTGCAAGAGGCGGTGGCGGTCAAGTCTGTTCATGAGAAGGCTCCTGCTGCGCAGGCAGGCATTCAGGCTGGGGATACGATTGTGAGCATAGCGGGATACAGTATTCGCCGAGGAGAGGATGTAGTAGATGCTACATTTTCTATACCCGTGGGTGGCACGCTCGATGTGGCTGTGCGCCGTGGTGGTAAATTGCTCTCCTATAAATTGCCAGTCCTGGAAAGGCCGACGGACACGGCCTTGCCTCTGGCTGGAATACCGACGACGCTCCAAGAACCTGCCCAGCCTTAGGAGCCTCTACCCCTGCACCCATCGCGTGCTCTTGCCTCATCCCGAGCAAGAAAAAACTGGGAGATCACGGCTTGCGCTAGTCATCGGTGTGTTATAAACTGATCCCTTTTACTGTGACGGAAGACGATTTTCAGTATGCTATGGAGAACACACGCGTGGTGTTGTCGCCGCAGAACCGCTTGGCGACATTTGGCACGACCGTGCTGAACTACCACCTTGTCACCGAAGACATGGACATCGCCAACGAGTCGAGGGTGCGCGAGGGGACGATTCACGCTGAGCGTCCCGAGATCATCACGCCGATGAATATGGCGCGGCTCTTGTTGGAGGGCTTCGGCGATGAAGCACAAGGATACGCGGATTATCTGAGCCGCCAATCGAAGCATTTCTCTTTCTTGAAATACGGTTTTTGCATCCGCAAAAACGAGATTCAAGTGTATGAGGTGCATGAGCCTTTCGAATCGGTGGTGGACAAGATCAAAGAGCGGGTGGTTGAAAAAAACGACCCGATGTCTGCCGTGCTGGTCGGGGTGGATGACGCATGGGAAGTGTGCCTCTTGAAGTTCATGTTCGATACCGTGGCAGCCTCGGCTGGCGGGCATATCACAGACTTCAAGAACCGGGGGTTACTATGAACCGGTTTTTCATGGTCGCGCTGGTGCTCTGTGCTCTTTCCCTCGCTGGGGCTCATGCTGCGGTCGAGCATGTCGTGGTGAGCGGAGGCCCGGCCCTGCGCAAGTTCGAAAAATTCAAGGTGCGAACGCACGATGTTTATTGGGGAAATTTTGTGGACTCAGCGCTGATTCGACTGGGGGCTTTGAAGTCCATGGTCCAAGAAGGCGATCGTGTCGCGTGGCTTGTATATCGTCCCGCTTACAGCCGCCGGAGTGCGGAACAGGGGGAGGATCTGGTGGCTCATGTCAAAGCAAAAGCAGATGCCATGGGGGTGCTGCTCTACTGGTTCGACACTTCTGCGCAGTTGGTGAATTATTTGAATAAAGGGGTGGATCGGACTGCGCATCCGATAGCAGGTCTCGATTTTTTTGGACACAGTAACAAGGTGAACTGGATGTTCGATTACAGCAATGAGGTGGACGGTTGTTCGGTGGTATTTTTGCACACGCGAGATCTGGCACAGATAGAGCGCTCGATTTTTGCTTCGGGAGCCGTGGCTCAGAGTTGGGGGTGTCATTCGGGTGAGTATTACACACAGAAATTTATGGAGCGCACAGGCGTGAAGATGTGGGGTGCCGTGGGAAAAACGGATTATTCTGCAGGCGGTCTGCCTGAGCTGTCGGGCAAAGGCGGGAGATGGGCGCAATGAATTTGAGCCGTATTTTGGCTGTTGTGGCAGCAGGAGGAGTTGCGTTGCTCACCTCGTGCTCGAGCACGGGTTCCACTCAAGGTGGGGCGGATAAACCCTCTTCGGCTTCTGGCTCGAAGAGGGTGTCGGCGGCGCAGCTCAATGCGCGTCCGGGTGAATATTGGCTGGGTCAGAGGGTCTTTATCCAAGATCAGATGATCTGGGGGTGGGTCAAGAGGCCGGATGAGCCTTGGGAGGAGGCTGTGCCTGTCTTGCTGCGAGAAGAGGATGTGATGGCGCCCCATCGCGAGTTAGCCAAGGCTTCTGCCGACCATAACTATCAATACAAGCTCTATGGATATTTCTGGGAGCAGCGGGCTTACGAGCCAGTGCTGAACCGGCTGTTGGATGTTTTTGTTTTACAGGGTGTGGAACCTATTGGGCCTGCGCAGCCGCTGCCTCTCAAGACACCCACGGTGGGTGCAGATATGCCGTCCCGTGGTTCGCGTTCCTCTGCTCGGAGCGGGAATGTGCCCATGGCTCCTGCGGGTGCAGTGCAATACGAGCGGATTGAGTAGGGCGGGCTGTTGGGAGATATTCCCGCAGTATTTTTTCTGGTGTCAGGCTTGTGCTGCCAAGTTTCCTGAGTTGGTGCGCTCTGATGTCTCGCGGCTGAAATGCTCTTCAAAAGAACCGCCGAACCATTCTGCCGCTAAATTAGTCCATGCAGCATGGCTTTTAAGAAACCGCCATTGCCCCAGCACTCCTTTGGATGGGGTATAGAGGGTGATTTGGTCGAAAAGCCAGTGGGTGCGAGATTCGATTCGGGCTTCGTGCAGCTTGCACGGGATGACGCAGGAAGTGAAAACTCCTTTGGCGACAAAAGAGACAGTGGCGCGGTCACCGTAGCCGATGAGATAGCCGCTCAGGTTGGCTTCGACACCGGGAAAACGCCCGGAGATGCATGGGATAGCCCACACGACAGGGGTGGTAGAGCCCTGATGTTTTTGGAGGAGGATGTCGAGTTCGTGGGGCAATAAATTGGGTAGGCGGTCGGCTTGTTGACCGTGGACTGAGGTAGCGACTTTACCCCACAAAAAGAGGGCGTGAGCCCGGATCAGACGCAATAGGATAGGTGCCAGCCAGCAAAAGAGGGCGACAAAAAGGATGACGCCGACAATGGTCCACTCAGGATGTTGGAGGGCGACCATGCTGCCAAACACAACTACGGTGTCCTCGGCCACGCTGGCGGCTATATTGGAGAAGGGTTCTGGGGAGGTGTTGATGACCAGCCGTGCGCCAGCTTTGGTGACATGCGAGGATAACGCCAAACTACCAGCCAAGAGAGCGCCGAGGATTTCGAGGGCCGGGTGCGATTGGCCCAGTGTGGCTGAGGCAAGCATGATGGCGCCAACGGGGCGAATCAGAGTGTGGAATGAGTCCCAGACGGAATCGAGCCAAGGGGTTTTATCAGCGAAAAACTCGACGGCGTAGAGGGTGCCGGCAATGCCCCAGATCCAGGGGTCACTGAGCACTTGGAGTGGCTCAAGACCAGGATGCAGGGTGATCCAGCCATAGTCGAGGCAGAGGCCTACGGTGAATACAGTGAGGTAGAGGCTGATGCCGGAGAGGAGCCCAAGCCCGAGCGAGGTTCCTAAGAGATTGATGGTGTCCATAGAAGTTTGTTTCGAGGGTTTGGACGCGGGAGAGTGTCTGGGGATTCAGTGTCAGTAGATAGCCTGTTTCACGGCTGAGAGCACAATCCGGAAGCCATAGGTCGGGCGGCGTATCCACGGGTGATTCAAGTCGCGATAGGAGATGGCCAGAAGATCTTCAGTCGGGTAGCTCTGCCAAGAGGCTCCGCGGAGAACGCGAGATTGGGTTTTGGAGTTCCATGGATCGAGGCACCACTCCCAGACATTGCCCCCCATGTCGTAGAGTCCATGGATATTGGGTTGGGTCTGGCCGACAGGAGAGGAGTAGTCGTAGGGATCCACTTTCTTGCGGTCGCTGTAGTTGCCAACATTGGGTGGGGGAGGCCACTCAGAGCCCCAGACGAAGTAGGATTTGATTTTGAGATGGCGAGATTCAGGGGTGCGTCCGGTTTCGGTGGGAAGTCCTGCTGCGACACTCCACTCGATGTCTGTGGGGAGTCGGTATTCATACTGGTCTGAGATTTTTCCGGCCTTGCGTTCGCGCTGGGTCATCCACTTGCAGAAAGCTGTCGCGTCTTCCCAGCTCATACAGCAGACGGGGTGGTCTGGAGCTTGGAGGAAGCCGGGAGCTTTCCAGTTGAGATTTGAGCCTTCCTCGGTGTCTTTTTGAGCTGAACTGCCACTGAGTGCATCGTAGCCTGTCTCGTCCACAAAACGCTCGAAATCGCGGATGCGTGTTTCGTAAGTGGAGAAGAGGACATTTTTTAAACCGACTTTGAGCATTTTGACACCGAGGCTGTTGACCCATTCTGTGGCTTGTAGCGGGTTGCCCTGTTCCGTGGCATGCCTTGTGGGAGATAGTGATTCGTGCTCGGTTTCTGCGGAAGTGATAGTGGCAGATGGGAGTGCAGATTCCCCAGGTGTTGTTGCCACATCGTGGGCAGGTGGTAGGGCAGGTGTGTTTGTCGGGGAACTTTCTGCTGCTGGGGTTTCTGCGGTTGGAGTTTCCCCAGTTTTCTTTGAGCTGTCTTGGAGCATCCAGACCATGGCACCTCCAGTGGCCAACAGGAGCAGACCTGAGGCAAGCATGAGACCCTTGCCCGTCTTTTTTTTCTTTGGTTTGGGCGGTGCTGCAACCGTGGTGCTGGAAGAACCGCCTCGCAGCGGGATGCCAAGGTGCATAGCCACCTCGCCGGCTGAAGAGGGGCGGTTGATGGATTCCTTGTCTAGACAGGCCAAGATGGTGTCCTGCCATTGTTCAGGTATTTCTTCACCCGTGTGGCCGAGTTCCTTGCGGCGGATCATCAAGGGAGGGGCTTCGGCGGTTTCGAGCTGGTGCTGGATGTTGCCCGTGTGGAATGGGGGTTTGCCCGTGAGCAGTTCGTAGAGACAGACGCCGAGGGCGTAGATGTCGTCGGAGGCTGTGGGCATCTCACCTTGTGCCTGTTGTGGACTCATGTAGGCCAAGGTGCCAACAGTAGTTTTGGCCAGTCCTCTCGTGGCGCGAGTGTAGGATTCTGTGATGGATCGCGCTGTGCCGAAGTCTGCCACTTTGAGTTCGCCCTCACGGCTGATCATCATGTTGGCAGGCTTCAAGTCGCGATGCACGATTTTGGCGCGGAAATGGGCGTAGTCGAGTGCTTCGCACAGGTGGCCGACCCAAGGGATGATCTGTGTTACAGAGAAACAGCCCCGCGCTTCCTCCCGCAGCAGGTGAGCCAAGGAGGAGCCCTCGACAAACTCCATGGAGATAGCAGAGGAGTCATCATCTTGGAGGAAGTCGAAAATCCGGACGATATTGGGGTGGGTAAGCACCAGGCTGCGCTTGGTTTCTTTTTTGAGATCTTCGATAGCCAAAGGATCTCCGGTGAGAAGTTCGGGCAAAAACTTCAGGGCAACATCTTGGTCGAGGCTCAGGTCGCGCCCGAGCCAGACGATGCCCATACCCCCTTGGCCCAAGAGTCTTTTCAACTCGAAGCGCCCGAACAGGATCTTGCCTGGCTTGATCCGTGTCAGTCTGAAGGAAACAGTCTGGTATTCCGGTGAGTCCAAATCACTTTCAGCCTAGCTGATATTTCTATAAATGAAAATAGTTGATTGAAGGGCATAAAGGCGCGCCGTGCTGCTGGCGAGAACATTCTCCAACAACAGCGGTTGGGCACAAAAAAGGCGCCGGGTTTTTAAGCCGCGGCGCCCTCTGGTAACCAAGGAGAACTTGGAGTTTTTTCAGGAGCAACCAAGCGATGACCCGCAGTTCATGCAGGTGGCGCAGGTGCCCGTGAGCTTGATGTCCGCGGAACCGCAGGTGGGGCAGGTCATGCCGTCGCGGTAGGTAACACCCCGGTGGTTGTCGTGGGACGATGTGAGGGCTTGGCCGAGGCTGCGCTCCTTAGCCCGGTGCAGGTCGGCATCAGGGCCGTCTTCACCTGTTCGCTCAAGATCGGGAACCGACTTATTGATGGCGCGACGATCCACCTCTTCAATCTCTCGAAGCGGCAGCTCGGGCTGGTTGCGGTTTGGGGAGTTGGCTTCTTTGTAGCCGAGGACGAACTGCATACCCATCCAGCGGAAGATATAATCTACGATGGATTTTGCCACGGGGATGTCCTGGTTTTTGGTGAAGCCACTCGGCTCGAAGCGGACATGAGCGAATTTCTTGACCATGGCGTCAATAGGCACGCCGTGCTGGAGCGAGAGCGAGACCAAGGTGCCAATGGTGTCCATGAGACCGCCGATGGTGCTGCCTTCTTTAGCCATGGTGATGAAGAGTTCGCCCGGTTGCTTATCATCAAAGAGACCGACGGTGAGGTAACCCTCGTGGCCGGCGATGTCAAACTTGTGGGTGATAGACCAGCGGGTGTCGCTCATGCGTCGGCGGGCAGGGCCGTTATCACCGGCAGCGGCCAAGGCCGGCGCTGAAATCGGCTCGGGGGCAGGGTTTTCTTGGATAGCTTTTGGAGCTTCCATTTCTTTGGTGCCCATGTCCTTGGTTTTTTTCGTGTTGAGCGGGGCGGAGCGTTTCGAGCCGTCGCGGTAGATGGCGATGGCTTTGAGGCCAAGTTTCCATCCTTCGATATAGGTGTTGATGATGTCCTCGACCGTGGCCTCATTGGGTAGGTTGACTGTTTTTGAGATGGCGCCCGAGAGGAAGGGTTGGGCTGCGGCCATCATGCGGATGTGCCCCCTGTAGTGAAGCGAGCGGGTGCCTTGGGCGGGTTTGAAGGCGCAGTCGAACACAGGGAGGTGTTCGGCCTTCAGACCGCTACGGATGGTCTGCCCGTTTTCTTCAATATCCTCGATGGTGTCGTATTTATTGATGTGCTCGACGATGCGCTCGATGGCTTGGCCATCGTAGCCGAGGGTTTTGAGTGCGGCAGGCACGGTGTTGTTGACGATCTTGAGCATGCCGCCGCCGGCGAGGAGTTTGTATTTCACCAAGGCGATGTCGGGTTCAATGCCGGTGGTATCGCAGTCCATCAGAAATCCGATGGTGCCAGTCGGTGCGAGCACGGTGACTTGGGCGTTGCGGTAGCCGTAGCGTTCTCCGTTGGAGAGCGCGGCATCCCACGAGGCGCGGGCTTCGTTGAGGAGGTATTCCGGGCAAGAGGGGTCTATTTTTTCCACATGCTCGCGGTGCAAACGGATGACGCCGAGCATGGAGTCCACATTGTCTTTGGCCACGGGGTTCTGAACCGTGATGCAGCGGGAGTCGAGGTAGCCCGGGAAAGGGCCGATCTTGCTGGCCAAATCAGCGCTGACCTCGTAGGCCGTGCCGGTCATGATAGAGGTGATGGCACCCGCGATGCCGCGGGCTTCGTCGGAGTCATAGCCAACACCGTAGCTCATGAGCAGGGAGCCGAGATTGGCGTAGCCTAAGCCGAGAGTGCGGAAGATGTGGGAGTTGGTCGCGATGGTCTCCGTGGGGTAGCTGGCGTTGTCCACGATGATTTCTTGAGCCGTGATGAAGAGGCGCACGGCAGCCTTGAATCGGCGCGTGTCAAACGAGCCATCGGCGCGCTTGAACTTCACCAGATTCAATGAGGCGAGATTGCAGGCTGTATCATTGAGGAAGAGGTATTCGCTGCACGGGTTGGTGGAGTGCTGCCGATCGGTGCCTTTGCAGGTGTGCCATTTGTGAATGGTATCGTCGAATTGAATGCCGGGGTCTCCGCAGATCCAAGTGCCATCGGCGATCTTGCGTAGCATGGTTTTAGCATCTTTTTCCTCGCAGAGTTCGCCGGTCTGGACTTTGCGGGTCCAGAAGTTGCCTCCCGAGACGGCGGCGTTCAGGAAGGTGTCGCTGGTGCGCACTGAGAGGTTTTCGTTCTGATACATCACCGAGGCGTAGGCTTCGCCGTTGAAGCTGCCATCATAGCCCTGCTCGATGAGCGCCCAGGCTTTTTGTTCCTCGCGGGTTTTGGCTTCGATGAATTCTTCGATGTCAGGATGCCAGTCTTTGAGGGTGTTCATCTTGGCGGCGCGGCGGGTTTTGCCGCCAGATTTGACGACATTGGCGATCTGGTCGTAAACCTTGAGGAAGGAGAGAGGGCCGCTGGGTCTGCCTCCGCCGCTGAGTTTTTCGCGGGTGGAGCGGATGGTGGAGAGGTCGGAGCCGGTGCCCGATCCGAATTTGAACAGCATGGCCTCGCTGCGGGCGAGTTCCATGATAGACTCCATGTTATCCTCGACCGACTGGATGAAGCAGGCGCTGCCTTGGGGATATTCGTATTGGGTGTTGGCGCGCTCGGCTTTACCTGTGCGCGGGTTGAAGAAATAGTTGCCTTTGTCGCTCGCCTTGCCCACGCCGTATTGGTGGTAGAGGCCGACATTGAACCACACAGGGCTGTTGAAGGCGCCATACTGGTTCACGCAGAGCCAAGTCAGGTCGCTGTAAAAAGTTTCGGCGTCGGCTTTGCTGGCGAAATAGCCGTCTTTGATGCCGCAATCGGTGATGGTGCGGGTGACGCGGTGGACGAGTTGGCGCACGGAGGATTCGCGCCCATTGCGTTTGGGGTCTGTGCCGTTGGCGATGTCGCCGTAGAAATATTTGGAAACGGCGATTTTGGTGGCCAGTTCGCTCCATGACTTGGGCACTTCGACATTGTCTTGCTTGAAGATGACTTTACCACTGTCATCAGCGATCTTGGCGGAACGCAGATCCCATTCGACCTGCTCAAAAGGATGAACCCCAGGCGTGCTGAAAACCGGCTCGAAGGCCATACCACGACCTGAAGATTTAGCTGCCTTAGTATTCTGAGATTTGCGCTGCACCCGATGTTGTGCTGCTCCAATGTGTTGCGTGTTTGTTGCCATCCTAGCTCCTTTTTATTCTGTATCCCTAATTTAATTAATCTAACTTAAACTCTGTGAATAACCTGTGAAAAAATCTTAATAAACACATTCTGTTGTATGTAGGGAGCTGAAAATACCGATGAGTAGTAGTCTCGCAAGATAAAAAAAATCGTTTTTTGATGTTTTTTTCCTTGCGCTCGATTTTGGAATTGGGCGCCGACGGCATAAAGGCTTGGCGTCCAGAATCTACAAAAAACCCTCCAGTCACGGAGGGTTGGCTAAAAAAATGTAAGAGTGTGCTCTGTGCCTACCGCAATAGAGAAAGCACGGCTTGTTGAGAGGTGTTGGCTTGGGCCAGCATGGCTGTAGCGGCTTGGAGGAGGATGTTGTTTTTCGAGAGGCTGGTGCTTTCAGCGGCTATATCGAGGTCTTTGATGCGCGAATTGGCAGCTTCTACATTGATTCTTTCCGTGCGGATGTTCTGGATATGGAAGTTGAACTTAGAAATGTCCGAGTTCACCTCGGCCCGACGGGTGGTGATGGTAGATAGGGCACTGGTCAGTGAGCTGATGGCTGCTTGGGCTGCCGGGAGTGTGTTGATCGAGACTGTGTCCAAGCCGAGGGAGATGGATCTGAGGGCGAAGGAGTCCACGCCGCCTTGCGCGTTGATGGCAACAGTAATCGAGTCGTTGACAAAAACGGAGGTGCCGTTGAACGAGGCATTGCTAGCAATGGAGGCGATCTGGGTTTTGAGGATCTCGAATTCGGTGGCGTAGTTGGCGCGGTCAGCGGAACCAAAAGCACCATTGGTTGCCCTCTGTGCCAGCTCGCTCATGCGGGTGAGCTGCTGCTGG
The DNA here is from genome assembly GCA_020718645.1 of Verrucomicrobium spinosum. Taxonomy (GTDB): domain Bacteria; phylum Verrucomicrobiota; class Verrucomicrobiia; order JADLBR01; family JAIBCM01; genus DYRQ01. Next base: position 6,611 of record DYRQ01000009.1, on the reverse strand, counting down.
ATCGTCTGGAGGAAGCCATCGGCAGTTTGGGCGAAGGAAATCACATTTTGGGAACCCTCGATGGCGGCTATAAGCCTTCTTACCGAGGCATCGAGCTTACCGCTGACAGCGACACCTGCCGCGTCATCCACAGGGTCGGCCAAGCGCGAGCCCGAGGAGAGCTTTTTGATATTCTTCGTGAGCGACTCATTATTGAGCGTGAGAAAAAACGAGGCGTTGAGCGCCGCTACATTCGTGCCGATGGTTGCCATAATTTGTGGTGACTCCTATTTCTTAATCATTCAGCAAGCCGCAAGCCAACTTCTAAAAGTTTAATTGGATCTGTTTCGCAGCGCTTGTCATTTTCTGCGATCTGCACTGGGGTGCAATAAAATAGTTGTCGGTTTCCTCGTTTGTCGCACAAGGAGGCATGACTGAAGACAGGGTAAGGAATATTCTGCCGCCAACTGGATGGCACAACTGGAAGCCGAAAGAGCGCGGCGTGCTCCTTTTTGTATTCAGGGGGGAAGAAGTGTTACTCATCCACAAAAAACGGGGGCTTGGCGCTGGAAAAATCAATGGGCCAGGCGGACGGATTGAGCTAGGGGAGACTCCGGCACAAGCTGCGATTCGCGAGACTCGCGAGGAGGTCGGTCTCGATATTCCCTCTGTGGACTGGTCCGGCGAGCTGCATTTTCAGTTTGCGGACGGTTACTCTCTCCTGTGTTCTGTGTTTACGGCTCGCCCTGATGGTTTGCTCGAGCCTATTGAGACTGACGAAGCGAAGCCACTGTGGTGTTCTGTGGATGCGATCCCTTATGAGCAGATGTGGCAGGACGACCAACTTTGGTTTCCTCACCTCCTAGCAGGGCGGGGGTTTGTCGGCTGGTTTCGGTTTGATGGGGAGACCATGACCGAGTTCCGTGTTGATCCGATTACAGGCTGATTGGAAAAGACCTCGGTTGAGGGTCGTTTTTTGGGAAATAGTAGAGCTTGCCATGCTGCTGGGCGAATTCGTGCACCATCCGGGTCACCTTGACATCGTAGCAGCAATACTCAGCGATTTCGAGCCACTTGCCCTGCTGGAACCATTTCACAGCATCGAGTCCATCCCCAGTTTTGCCAAAGCCAAAGGTTGCCGTGGCGATGCTGTCTAACTTGACCCTGTGTCCCAGCGACTCTTGAGCTTTGAGCATCAGGTCGAGTGTCGGGATCTGGGTCAGGTCGAGGATGGTATAGCTGGCCAGCACGCGGTAGTCGAACTCGATCAGATTATAGCCCACCACCAGATCGGCCTTGAAAAGATGACTGACGAGTTCGTCCACATCTTCCTCTTTCCAAATATGATAGGCCTTGTCCTTGAGAGTGTGAGTCACTGCGAGCGATATTTTCAGGTCGCCGTGTCGTCCCTGTCCTACCTGCTGGAAGGTTTTCTGGGTCTCCAAGTCAAAGTAAATCACATTTTCCACACGGCCACCTTAGCTCTGGCAAACTAGGTATAAAGAAAAAAACCCGAGTTGGTGAGACTCGGGTCAAGGAGGAGAATGAAACTTTCTACTGGTTAAGACAAAGGTTCACTCCACATCGTTCAAAATAATCTCACTTTTTTAAAATATTTTTTCAGGGGGGGGGACAGCAAGGCCTGCTGGAGATGCCTAGGAGGGGAGGGATTTTTTTAAATGAATTTTTTTATGAAGGAATTAAATCATAAAAATATTTCTCTTAGAGCGAGAGGCATATACGAATTCTTCAAAATCTGTTATTTCACATGAATTGATAAAAACCGATTTTTTTTATTGTCAAAGGCTGGTTCAAACCTACAAAGGCACCAACTTCTTGGGAACTTGGAGGGGCAACCCAGGCTGACAAGAAGAGAAAAAAGGAAAAAAAGAATATGGATAAACCACTTTATGCAATAGCGCAGGATCGCCCGGTTGATTTGACTGGAGCCATCCGCGACGGCATGTGGCACCACGAGCCTTCCGCTGCGAAGCAATTCTGGAAGCGGTTCGGGCTCTTTGGGGTGCTGGCAGCTTCCAATGTCGCCACCTTGGCTATAGGTTATCTCGTATGGGGCTTTTTCCAAGCCAGCGTCACGGTGAACTACTCGCTTATGCAGTCGTCCTTCGAGCAACAGGACAAAATTCGCGAGATGGACTCCACCATCTCCCGTCTCGTGGAGTTTCAGGATAAATCCCCAGCCGATGTCGTGCGGATCGGTAAGGTCATTGCACGGATATTGGCCACGGCATCAGGCGAAGAGCGCCGGTTTCTCGAGACTGCACTGCCCCAGGCCATGCGGCTGCAAATCAAAGAAAATATTCCTGCCAGCGCCGTTGTTGCCATGGCAATTCATGAGAGTGGCTATGGGAAAAGCCAACTAGCTAAGCAGCATCACAATTATTTCGGCATGAAAGCGTTTTCTGATTGGAAAGGCGATGTCGCCGAGAGTATGCCCACCCGTGATAGCGGGGTGCTGACCCGTGCAAATTTTCGCGCCTACAGCGATCTCTACGAAGGGTTCTTGGGCTTTTCCCAATTCCTGAAGCGCAGTGACCGCTACGACCAAGCCTTCCGCCAGCCAAGTGGCGAAGGTTTTGTGCGCTGTCTCCTCGATGCCGGCTACTGCCCAGATAGCAGCTACCTGCCCAGTATTCGCAACATCATGAATCGTCACGGACTCAAGGAGCTGGAAGCTATCCTCGATGCCGGCAAAGACGAAATGCCTGTCGTCGAAAATGCTAAAACCCTTTTTGAAGGGTAGATTTTGCAGGGATAAACCCCTGAAAAAAAAACGAACAAAAACTTGACTATTTGAAAGAAAATCGAGAAATTAATGAAGCTATGAAAAGAATTTTACTCGCTAGTGTGGCACTGATTAGTGCTGTCATGATGGTTTCGGCGCAGCAGCAGCCTCGGCAGCCTCGGCAGGAGCCTCAGGGGAATCAGCGGCCTGTCGCTAATTCGAGTCCTACAGCAAGTCAAAACCCACCGACTATTCAGATTCAAGGTGATCAAGTCATTGTTCAAGGACAGGGAGGTGCCCCGCAAACATTTCCTCTTGGCACGATTGGTCAGACCGTGCAGGTCAATGGTCAATCTTTTGTGCTGAGCTTTGGTAGGGGTGCAGATGGCCAGCCAGCGCTCATCGTGACGCCTTCTCCAGGGAGCAGTGGAGTATCGCTTAATATACAAACTGGAAATCGTGTGACACAAGTAGCTCTGCAACCTAACAGCACAGCGACCATGAGAATGCAAAACGGAGTGTTGACCACAGTGTCCGCTGGTCTGGCGGGTGGCGTGAGCGTCAATGGTCAACCAGTAAATCCTGGAGCTTCTTTTGCTGTCAATGGCTCTAACACGCCAGCAAATCAGCCTGCTACGGGACAGAACCAACAGAATAATAACGATCAAGTCCCGGCACTTGAACTAGATGATATTCGCCAGCAGCACACCGATTTCTTTAATACTCAGAATAGTGGAATCAATGATTCAGCAATGTTTCCAGTCAGTCAAGCTACTGCGTCTCCTACGCCTGCGCCGTCAGCTTCACCAGTAAATCCTGTGACGTCGCCTACCCCGAATCCACCGGCGTCTTGAGTTTGGGTTACCCTTCCTCTTGAAAATCATGGCTCCCTCGAGTAGGGAGCTTTTTTTGCGCTTGCGCCGAGCACTCGTTCTGTGGCAAAGACTCTTTGCATAATAGTATGCATGATATCCCGATCTCCGAGGCTGCTGCCGGACAGGTGGTAGCTGCTGATGTGGTAGATGAGTCAGGGCAGGCTCTCATTTTTGCTGGGGCTGTTTTGAATGCCAAAATCATCTCTTCCTTAAAAAAACGGGGTATCTCTATCATTAAGATTTTTCCCTGTGCCAAGGCGGATGAGCCATCCGCTGTGGATGACGAGCAGATGGAGCAGGTGAAAAGATATACTGATTTTCTTTTTCGCCATTGCGATAAGGACATGGGTGTTGTCCAGGCTCTCTACGAGATCAGTTTGTTCAAACAACAAAGCTCGAGAAAATTTGCGTTGTCATGCAAAAAGTAACTCCTCGCAAACTGGTTCAGGCAGCAGAGTCGCTCTATTCACCTCCAGCGGTTTACCATGCCGTTATGGATCTGATCCAAAATCCTGGAGCCAGTGCCGAGGATATTTCTGCGGCTATCTGTCAGGATCCTGTGATTGCCGCAAGGCTCATACGCCTCGCAAACTCTCCCCTATTTGCCGTGTCGAGCCCACTGGAGACCGTGACCGAGGCTGTGATGCGGGTGGGCACAAAAAATGTCGGAGATCTGGTTCAGACGACAGTGATAGTTTCCCGTTTCCGCGGCTTGCCTCAAAAAGTTTTGCGCATTGAGGATTTTTGGCGCCACAGCATCGCTGTCGGTTTGGGCACGCAGCTTTTGGCCAAAGCCCGAGACAAGGGGATGGGCGAAAGGTTTTTCTTGATGGGTCTGATGCACGATCTGGGCCGCCTCGTGCTGCTACATCAGCTACCAGAGAAAATGGCTGAAATCATTCGTGTCTCTCCCAAGAGTTGCAAGCCGCTCTACCAGCTTGAAAAAGAGGAGATCGGGTTCGATCACACCGATGTTGGCCGGGCTTTGTTTGAGCTGTGGAAGTTGCCTCAGGGATTGGCAGAGTGCATGGCCAATCATCACAAGTGGGTCACCATCACGGATCACCCATTCGAATGCGCCGCCGTTCACATCGCGGATGCCTTGGTGCATGCCCTTGAGTTGGGTAGCAGTGGCGAACTCTGTGTTCCCCCGATTAATGGGGGCGCCTGGGACATACTCGACATGGAGGAGTCAGAACTCCCTGTAATCGCCAACGAGCTGCAAGCGAAATTCCTCGACACAGTGTCAGTGCTGTTGCCGTCTGATTCGCCCAACGATTCCCACGCTGCACCATCAAAAAAATCCAAGTCATAACCTCAGGTCTTGGTTCCTCAATGGATTGGAGCCCCCTGCAATAGGACTGTGTTTGATCCCGGCGCCGTGAGGTTGTAGGTCAAGAACCTGTGCCCTCCGGAGGATTCTTGTTTGCCCTTGCGCCTCGCTGCCATTACATATCCATGACTATGATGAATGAGACGAATGCACTGATCGAGCAAAGGTTGACCAAGCGTGCCAAGCTGCTGGAGTCTGGAGCCACCCCTTATGGGGGACGATTCGATACCACCGATACTGCTGCCACCTGTCTCTCCCAGTTTCAGGAAGGGCGCCAGGTTCGCTATGCGGGGCGCATGATCACCCGCCGTGATATGGGTAAAACCCAGTTTGCTCACCTTCAAGATAGCACGGGGCGTGTTCAGATTTTTCTCCATAAAAATGAGATGGGTGAGGCTGCCTTCGAGATGCTCAAGCAGGTGGACATGGGTGATTTCCTCGGGGTCGAAGGCACGCTTTTCACAACGAAAACCGGTGAGCACTCCATCCGTGTTTCCTCTCTCTCGGTGCTTGCGAAATCTATCCGGCCTCTGCCCGATAAATGGTGTGGGCTCGAAGATGTCGAAGTCCGCTACCGCCAGAGATACCTGGACCTAGTCAGCAATCCGCAGGTGTTGGATGTCTTCAAAAAACGCATCCAGATTATCCGTGAAATTCGCGCCCAGCTCGACGCCAAGGGCTTCAGCGAGGTGGAGACGCCCATGATGCAGCCTGTGGCCGGCGGAGCGGCAGCGCAGCCTTTCCAGACGCACCACAACGCGCTCGACATGAAGCTCTACCTGCGCATTGCCCCAGAACTCTACCTCAAACGCCTCCTCGTGGGTGGGCTCGAGAAAGTTTATGAGATCAACCGCAATTTTCGCAACGAAGGTATCTCACGCAAGCACAACCCAGAGTTTACTATGCTCGAGATCTATCAGGCTTACGCCGATTTCGAGATTATGGCCGATCTGGTCGAGGGTCTGATCTCCCATCTCGTGGAGGTGACCGGCTATCAGGGGTCGATTGACTGGACCCGCCCTTGGCCCCGCAAGAAATACCGCGATGTCATTCGCGAAGTAGCCGGTGCGGACTGGTTCGATATTTCTCCGGAACAACGCAAAGAGCGAGCCACAAGCCTCGGTGTCGAAATTATCCCAGGGCTCGAAGATTTTGAAGTGACCAACCAGATTTTTGAAAAGCTCGTTGAAGCCAAAACGGTCAACCCTGTCTTCTACACGCATCTGCCGGTCGAACTAGTCCCCTTAGCCAAGCAGAATGCCGAAGATCCAACATTGGTTGATGTTTACGAACTCATCATCAACGGCGCAGAAATCTCCCCTGGCTACAGCGAGCTGAATGACCCCGTTGTCCAGCGTGAGCGCCTCCTGCACCAAGCCGGGGGTGAGCAGCACAAACTCGACGAAGATTTCCTCACAGCCCTCGAGCATGGTATGCCTCCGGCCGGTGGTGTTGGCATTGGCATTGACCGCTTAGTGATGACTCTGACAGGTGCCGAAAGCATCCGTGATGTCATCTTGTTCCCGCTTCTCCGGCAAAGCTGATCGCCCCGACATTCCCCCATTCTGTGCTGCCGAATGCAGCCTCTTTTGCGTGCACGCTTGGCGAGCCCGCTCTTCCTACATTTAGGCATAATAGGCATTTTTGTGTTGATGGAAATGGCGCAACATATTGTCGG
>DYRQ01000145.1 GCA_020718645.1 Verrucomicrobium spinosum | reverse complement strand
ATTTGCACCCTAGATCAAAAAAGAGGCTTGGAGTCTTGGGCAATTCTGCTAGCGGTGCAGCATGATGCAGGAATATTTCGCAGCTCTGGTGCAGGTAGCCGCCGCCGCCGTCGTAGCGGGTGGAGCACTCGCAGCCTCGGTCATCTTAGGCAAAATCGGAGCGCGTTCCAAAGCCAAAGACACTCCTTACGAGTGCGGGCTCAACCCCGAAGGCAATTCCAATCCACGCTTTTCGGTCAAGTTCTATCTCATCGCGATGCTGTTCATCCTGTTCGATATCGAGATCGTATTCCTCTACCCATGGGCTGTTGTCTATGCAGACATGGTGAAAGAATCATGGGTCATTTTTGGCTCGATGGCTCTCTTCCAACTGATCTTGGCCGTGGGCTTCGTTTACGAGTTCAAAAAAGGCGCTCTCGACTGGAGCCGCTAACCCTCCCCCCCGCTGAACAAGCCCTCGACCACACCCAACACGACAACCCAACACCCCCGACACCACCTATAATTATGAGCGACAAGTTTTTGGTATTTGCAGCAGAAGCCGTCTCCCCCAAAGGTCTCGAAATCCTCCGCCAGAGCGGGAAAATCGAAGTGCTAGAAACCAAGGATATTCCCAAGGAAAAACTCGACGAAGTGCTGGCCACCATGGACGGCCTCATCGTCAGGAGCGCCACCAAGGTCAATGCGGCTTATATTGAAAAAGCGGCCAACCTCAAAGTCGTGGGCCGTGCTGGAGTCGGCGTGGATAATGTAGATGTTGACGCCGCAACAGCACGCGGTGTGTTAGTGATGAACACCCCCGGCGGCAATACCATCTCCACCGCAGAGCACGCCCTGAGCCTGCTCTTCTCCGTCGCCCGCTCCATCCCCCAAGCCCATGGCACCATGCGCGAGGGCAAATGGGACCGCAAATCCTTCCAAGGCGTAGAAATCTATGGCAAAACACTCGGCATTATCGGCATGGGCCGCATTGGTGCCGAGGTGGCACGCCGCGCCATCGCCATGGGTATGCGAGTGCGAGTCTATGACCCCTATCTCTCCCTGAGCCGCGCCCGCACGCTCCAAGTAGAACTGATCGAGACCGTGGACGCACTCCTGCCCGACTGCGACTTTATCACCCTGCATACGCCTCTCACTCCCGAGACCAAGCATGTGCTCAGCGAGCGCACTTTGGCTCTCTGCAAAAAAGGCGTGCGCATCGTCAACTGCGCCCGTGGTGGCCTCATTGATGAACTTGCTCTCAAAGCAGCTCTCGACTCAGGTCATGTTGCCGCAGCGGCTCTCGATGTTTATGAAACCGAACCCCCGGTAGCTGACTGGGCTTTGCGCCAGTGCCCCAACCTCGTCATGACCCCACACCTCGGCGCCTCCACAGCAGAGGCGCAGGAGAGCGTTGGCGTAGAGGTTGCCGAACAGATCGCCGACTACCTGCTCAACGGTGTTGTCCGCAACTCGGTCAACCTCCCCAGCGTGGACGCCAAGACCATGGAGGTTCTGAAACCCTACCTCGCCCTCGGCGGCAAACTCGGATTACTCCTCGCCCAAGCTGGCCCAAAACGCGCCGAAAAACTCACGGTGCGCTACCACGGCCCCATTACAGAGTTCACTACAGCCCCAGTCACCCGCGCCATCCTCGAAGGTCTGCTCCGCCCCGCGGCTGGCCCGGAGGTGAACCAAATCAATGTCACCAAGTTCGCCCACTCCCTAGGCCTGACTTACAGCGAGACCAAACTCAGCGGCGACTGCGATTTTTCTGAGCTGGTGGAAGTCGAACTGGCAGCCCAAGACGAGACCGTCTCGGTCGCAGCCACCTTTTTCGGACACCACCCGCGCATCGTCAGATTCAACGGCGGTTCCATCGAAAGCGGCACCGACGGCGTGCTCTTCTTCCTAGAAAACAAAGACCGCCCTGGTATCGTGGGATGGATCGGCACACTCCTAGGAAAACATCAGGTCAACATCGCCAACATGGCTCTCAGCCGCACGGCGCAAGGAGGCCGCGCCCTCACCATCCTCCAGCTCGATTCGGTGCCCCCTGACGCCGCTATGGATGAAGTGCGCAAAGAAGCTGACATCTTTTCGGTGCGACTCGCACGCCTCTCCTGATCCTCGCTCACCCCAAATCCTTCACCTGAGAAAGACAGGGATTCATTTCGAATCCACGCAAGCTGCTACTCTAACCAGTGTCTCGTGACGCTATGAGAGGGTAAAACCCAAGAATCCCTCAAAGATAGTGGCGCCAGTGGATGTTCGGGAAAATATTATCGCGCCACTCGCAATTACCGAGGAAATGCTCGTCTATGTGGCCAGCGCGGATCTGATCATAAAGCCGATTGAAACGCAGGACATGATCTTTGGTCCGCTTCTGGGCATAAGGCACCATGGTGCCCGTTTTCATGATAAACGCCCAGTCGCTCGACTGTGCCAAGAGCAATTCACGAGCGAGCTGTTTCATCGCACGATCTTCGAGCCCGTAGCAGTTGCGCTTCTCAGCGGCAAGCTGGATCATGCGCTCCGCACACAGGTGCAGATGCGGATAAATCCAGTGATTGGTCCCCTCCAACCACACCTCCCAGTAACCCTTATTACCCCAGCTCGAGGCCGCAGGATTCGCGATCTGCCAGCGAGGGAATTTCTCTAGGTATTCCCCAGGAGTGATGGTCTTGAAAACTTCCTGGTCGCACGCCGTCTTGCGCAGGAGAAAATTAATAAAGTCTGGCCCCTCAAACCACCAATGCCCAAAGAGTTCAGCGTCGTAGGGCGACAGAATAATCGGGGAAATTCCAGTGACCGCATTCAGGTGTTCGACCTGCTTTTCGCGGTTGAACAAGAAATTACCTGCATGCTGCGCCGCCTTTTCCACCGCATTGTGGCGCACATAGTGTTGCTTATAGGGAGTTCTCCCAGTGATCCTGTGGTATTTGAGCCCCGTGAATTTACGCTGGCCATTGGACTGGATGTAAGGACGGATATAATCATATTCGAGATCAAATCCGATATCCCTGTAAAAATCTCGGTAGTCGGAGTCTCCGGGATACCCCTCTTCGGAGCTCCACACCTGCTTGCTCGACTCGTGATCCCTACCGAAAGCAGCAGGTCCAGAGCGGGTGAACACTGGCGCATACACCCCGTGCTTCGGGCGGGGATCACCAAACATGACGCCGTGCGAGTCGAGAATAAACCAACGGATTTCCGCCTCTTGCAAATACTTTTCCAAGCCTGGAAAATACGCGCACTCAGGGAGCCAGATGCCGCGCGGGTCGCGTCCAAAACAGTCGCGGTAATGGTCGCGGGCAATCATGATCTGAGCCCGCACTGCCTGCGGAAAATCGCTCATCAATGGCAAATACCCATGCGTGGCACCACAGGTGATGATCTCAAGCTTCCCCGCATCCTGAAATTTCCGGAAAGCCCGAATCAAATCACGCCCATACTTATCCACAAACACATGGCGGCAATTCTGAAGACGGTCGTGGTAGAACCAAGCCAAGTCATGGTAGGGGCGATCATGACGAGTGCGGTCAATCTCCTTAGCGCTCAACTCTATCAAGCGCTCAACATAACGGACATACCGATCCTGTAGCAACCCGTCTTGGAGCATCGAACAGAGGGGAGGCGTGAGGGACATCGTGAGCCGAAAATCCACACCGTCGTTGAGCAGCCCATCCATGACATTGATGAGAGGAATGTAAGTCTCAGTGATGGCCTCATACAGCCAGTCTTCTTCGAGAAATTCATCATACTCGGGGTGCCTGACAAATGGCAGGTGAGCATGCAGGACGAGGGCGAGATAACCTTGGGGCACGATTCAATTTAAGCCAATATACCAGGCTCTGTCCAGACTAGAAGACCGTA
>DYRQ01000061.1 GCA_020718645.1 Verrucomicrobium spinosum | reverse complement strand
TGGAAATTCGGGAAGTGATAGGCCCGGACGAAGGGGCGAACGGCGAGGCTAGTTACATCGAGAACCGTGGACCCAGATAGAGATCGCGGCTGACGGGGTCGTTGATGAGGAATTCACTGGTGCCGTGTCGTTCCACGCGTCCTTCGCAGATCAGGTAGGCGCGGTCGCAGACTGCGAGGGTTTCGCGCACATTGTGGTCGGTGATCAGGATGCCGAGACCCTTGGCTTGGAGCGCTTTTACGATGTCTTGCACATCGTTGACCGCCCGGGGATCTACGCCGCTGAAAGGCTCGTCGAGCATGAGGAAGCTTGGCTGGGTAATCAGAGCCCGGGCGATTTCCAAGCGTCGCCTTTCGCCGCCGGAGAGGGTGAAGGCTTTCGATTTACGCAAGCGCGAGAGGCCGAGTTCGTCCAGGAGATCTTCGATGCGGTCGAGGCGCTGTTGGCGGGGGATGTCTATGGTTTCGGCGATGGCCATCATGTTATCCCAGACGCTCAAGGTTCTAAATACAGAAGGCTCCTGTGCCAGATAGCCCATGCCCATGCGGGCGCGGCGGTGCATCGGCTCGCGCGTCACATCGCGACCTGCGAAAGAGACTTGTCCGGCGGAGGGGGGAACCAGTCCTACGATCATGTAAAAGCTGGTGGTTTTTCCGGCACCGTTCGGTCCGAGAAGGCCGACGATTTCTCCTGCATCCACGGCGATATCTACGCCGCGAACCACGGTGCGGCCGGAATATACTTTTTGGATTCCTCGGGTTTCTAGCAGTGGCATGGGAGAGTCCTCGGTGTCAGGGGGAGTTTTTGGGTGGCTGCTTGTCAGAAGGGGCAGCGGGTTTCGGGCTGTAGGTGCCCAGTGCGTTGGTGTTGTCTATGACGAGTGTTGTGCGCCCATCCACCGTCACACGGTTGGTGTCGCGGTAGAAGGTGATCATATTTCCCTCGAGGGTGTTGCCGCCTTGGATGACTTTTGGAGAGCCGGTCAGGATGATTTTTTTATCGGCGACAAAGTAGGTGGCTTGGCTGGCGGTGGCCTTTTTATCCACTTGATTGATGACGACATTGCCGATGGCGTAGATTTTATCCACGCCGTTTTGGGAGTTGTTGAAGGTGACAGTCATCTTGTCGGCAGTCATGTGGAAGGCGCTGTCCCTGACATCCACATGGCCGGAAAAGACGGCGATCTGCTTGACCAGATCGGTGTCGAGGCTGTCCGCTTTGACGATGGTGGGTTTCCTCTCGGTTTCGGTGGCGGGTGTTTTTGGTGCGGGCAGGGGGCTCATTTGGGCTTGGATGCAAATCCATGAACCGGTGGCCACCAAGAGGGTGAGGAAAACTTTTTTCATTGGCTGTTACTTGATACCTTTGTTGATGTCGTGAATAACCATGGTCACCTCTTTGTGGATGGTGCCTTTGCTTTTGCTAATGTCCCAGGTCAGCCCCAGCCCATTGAGCGAGACTCCTTGGCGGGTGAACTTGACTGGCGCATCGGTGTTCACCACGGAGACGGCTTGGTTATAATTGCAATAAGGGGTGGAAAACTCGAAATCGGGTTTACCCTCTTTCAAGCCGACATAGTGAATGGTTTGCACGCTGATATTATTGCTGTCTTGGTAGGTGGCAGTGTCGCCAGAGAGCTTACCGATCAGGGCGCCTTGCAGGTCGAAACGGGGCACTTGAAAACCTTTGATCACGGTGCCGGGTGCTGTGAAATCGAGCGATTCGGAGAGGCGATTTTTTTTGTCAGCAGGCTGACCTTGGGAGCGCAGGAGGGCGGTCGCCGCGAGGGTGACGGCCAAGATGGCTGCGATCGTGTTGCATTGCATGCATGACAAGTTAGAGGCAAAGGACTAAAGAGACAATTGAATAAAAACGATGCATGAAAGCCCGACGCGCACAGCCTGACATCACGCTGCAACTCCCCATGGAGCAGTCTGGCCTCGCTGGGAAGCCTGCTCTCAGGGCTTTCGGCAAGCTCGGTTTGTTGACTGTTGGGGATTTACTTTTAACAAAACCGCGGCGTTACGAGGATCGTCGTTTGCGTGGTGGACAGCCGTGGGAGGAGGACACGCTGCGTGCTTTGCGAGTTCATATTGGGTCTGTGACTACGCGGCGGTGGCGGGGTGGCAGGGCGGTGGTCGAAGCCTCGGCGTGGACCGAGGGAGACGATGCGCGAGAGATTAGCTTACGCTGGTTCAACATGCCTTTTCTTGGAAAATATCTGGAAGGTCGTAAAGGGCCGCTCTGCATCTTCGGAAAACTCAAATGCCGTAGTGGCCGCTGGAGCATGGACATGCCCCAGCATGAGCATGTCGAAAACGATGAGGAGCGGGGAATCCACATTGACCGCATCGCACCGATCTATGCGCTCTCTGAGGGAATTACTCAAAAAGTTTATCGTGGCATTGTCTGGCGAGCTTTGACTCTTTTACCGCAGGGAATGTCTGACTGGTGGGAGGGTGCGGCTGATCTCGGGCCGTGGCGCGAGGCGTTGCAGGCACTGCATTTTCCAGAATTTTACAAAGAAGCTGAGACGGCGAGAATGCGTTTGGCGTATGACGAGTTTCTGGTTTGGCAAACGATGTTGGCCATCCGCAGGCTCAGTGCGCAATCTGGTGTTTCCCGCCCTGTGCCACCCAGCACGAAGCTGGTTCCCGAGTTGTTGCAATCTACCGGGCTAGAGCCTACAACGGCACAGCGCCGGGTCTTGGGCGAGATTGCTGATGACATGGGGCGGCCTGTGCCGATGAACCGCCTGTTGCAAGGAGATGTTGGTTCGGGCAAAACGCTCGTTGCCGTGTGTGCCATGTTGCAGTGTGTCGAGGCAGGGTGTGCTGCGGCTCTCATGGCGCCGACAGAGATTCTAGCCCAGCAGCATTTCTTGAATTTGAAAAAATGGCTGAAGGGCACGCATTACACCATCGGTCTCATGACAGGGACCAAAAAGACGGTCGTGGGCGACTTCCTACAACCCGATCTGTGGGTCGGCACCCACGCGCTTTTCCAAGATAAAGTTTCTATCCCCAACCTCGGCCTGGTGGTCATAGACGAGCAGCACAAATTCGGGGTCGAGCAGCGGGCGCGTCTGCGGGCCAAAGGCGGTTCGCCCCATGTGCTGGTGATGACCGCGACGCCGATTCCTCGCACCATGGCGTTGACGCTTTATGGTGATCTGGATGTCTCGGTGATCGACGAGCTGCCCAAGGGTCGGCAGCCAGTAAAAACGCTCGTCCGCGGTCAGGCCGATTTATCCAAAGTATGGAAATTTGTCCGCTCCGAATGTGAGGCAGGGAGGCAATCTTTTGTGGTTTACCCAGTCATTGAAGCTAGCGAAACGGCATCGGATCTCAAAGCCGTAGCGACCGAGGCAGACAAGCTCAGCCGCGAACTGCATCCCCATAAGGTAGCTTCCCTGCACGGGCGGATGTCGCCTGAGGATAAAGAGACGGTGATGGCCCAGTTCCGCGATGGAAAAATACTTGTATTGGTTTCGACCACAGTCGTCGAGGTGGGAGTGGATGTGCCCAATGCCTCGGTCATGGTGATCGAGAATGCTGAACGATTCGGCTTGGCTCAGCTCCACCAACTGCGTGGGCGCATCGGGCGTGGCCGGCACAAATCGTATTGTGCTCTGGTCACGGGCACGGCTAACGAGGAATCTCTCACGCGCCTCTCGATTTTGGAGCAAACTTCAGATGGGTTCAGGGTGGCCGAGGCCGATCTCGAGTTGCGAGGGGCGGGCGATGTGCTCGGCAAAATGCAGAGCGGTGCTCCACCCTTCCGGCTCGGGCAACTCTCGACGGATTTACCTCTCATCAGCCGCGCACAACAGGAGGCTCGTGGAATTGTGGAACGGAGTCCTTCGCTATCGGAGGAGGGGTTGGAGGAACTGAAAGCGCGCGTTGCAGCACTGGCGGAGGGGTTAAACCTGAAGCTGGTGGATATCAGCTAAGCCCCGCTCTTGCAGTGGATGAAATGGTCGGGGGAAAGCAAAAAATCGTGAGTGGGGTGAGCGTTATTTTTTACTCAGCTTGGCGGCTTTGATTTCGCTTTCGATTTCAGCCATGGCCTCATCCAGGATACTGCCTTTATCAGGAGCCAGAGAGCGGCGGGCTATCTCGAGAGTTTTCTCGCACTGCTTCCAGTTGCCTGCATCGAGATAGGCGAACGCCAGTGGCCGAACAGCATCGTAGAAAAGGCTGCCACCACCCGTGCGCCCAAGAGCGGGCATCTGTTTGCGATATTCCGCGAAAGCCTCATCGAGTTTACCCTCCGCCGAGAGTTTTTTGAGCTTGTCGGAGAACTGGGTGACCGCGATGTCACTGCGGCGGGTGCGGTTGGAGGAGACGATGTTTTTCTCGAGAGCTGCTGCTGCTGCCTCGTTACCAGCGGCGCGGTGGAGGTTGGCCAAGCGCTCTTGGTAGGTGGTCTTGAGGTCTGCGTTGGAGCTGTATTTTTGGATGGCTGCATCGAGGTGTGTTTTCTTTTCTGGGAACAGGGCTCCGGTCGTGTCGAGGTAATTGGCTTTGGCATCCCACGCCTCAGGGTTGTCGGGGCAACTGCGCAGGGCGTTGTCGAGGGCTGTTTTCACTTTGGCCGAGTCTTGGGTCAGTTCGAACCACCGCGCCACTTGCAGGTGAATCTGCGAGGTCGCGTAGGCGGGGGTGTCCCGGAAGCGTTTGGCCAAAAAGCCGAGTTCGTGGTCGGTGATGGCCTCCCAAGTCTGTGGGTTGAGGGCTTCGCCAACAGCGTAGTTCTGGCTTTTGTAGCGGCCGCAGTTCATGTCCCAGAGGTCATCGCTTTTCATGTAGCCGAACCAGGCATGCCCACCATCGGCGCCTTGCCCAGAGAAGAAGAGGGTGGGCAGTCCCTTCGCTTTGCCGACCGTAGCGGCGTAGTAGGCTTGATCTACGCAGATGCCGCCGACTCGCTTGATGTAGCTCAGGCTGTAATCGCTGTGGGGCCAGTCATACTGTTGCTGCTTGATGCGGTCGTTGTCATAGCGGATGTCGGAGAATGCCGAGGGTAGCGTGGCGCGGGTGTAACGCAGGTTTTTTTGAGCCCATTCCAACTCGCTTTTTTCAACGAACGAATCCACCACAAACACGAGCTGTTGCACCTCCATTTTTTTGAGGTCGAGCAAGAGTTTTTTGCTGTTATTGGCCTCGCACCAGTAAGCGAAATGCGTGTCAGGTTTCAGCTCTTTGTCCAAGGGAACCACAGCACGCGGGACTTGGTCGTGCGGCCAAGTGCCAGGGGGTTTTTGGTCGAATACCAAAGCCACGGCAACCGTCAGTTTTCTGTATTCTTTCCAGTATTCGGGTTGCTGCTCACGGATGTCAGAGAGGATGCGCAGGGCGATGGGCAAGCAATCTCTGGGGGAGAGTTGGGTGAAAAAGGCTTGGGTAAACTCCGGATCCGAGAGAAAAATTTTGGCATCCCCGGGGCGCAGGTTATGGTCGAGTGTGTTATTGGATGCCACCCAAGGCAGGCCCACTACGGGGTCGAGCACCTTCTGCACCATTTCGGGAGAGGAGAAGAGGGTGGCGAGTTCTTCGGCTGTAGCTGGACGCCGTTCGCGTCCTGTGCTCACGGTCCACGACTGCACATCCCTGTGAAACCGTTTTTTCCAATAATCCATTTCGTTGGTAGAAAGCGTCTCACACCAGAGGGCGGCTCCGAGCCAATGGGCGTAGTTCGGCTGGCTGCCGGGCGAGGCTGCATAGGCTGGGTAACCTGCTGCGAGCATGGAGGTGATTTTTTCGAAAGCAGGTTTCCATCCAAGAGATTGAATCTCCTCGGCTATCTGTGGTGTCACAGGTTTGGCGAGGCTCCATGCCTCCGGTGTTTGAGCCGATGCGGACGCGATTGCCGCTAGGCACAGGCAGAGGATGGATCGGAATAAGGTCAGGGCAAGTTTATCTGGATGTTTCATTTCTTGTGCTCTGGTCGGGATTTTCTCTCGGGTTATTCGTGCAAAACTCAACCATCCTCTCGGCTCGCCGAGTCCACGAGAGTTCTTGCCCGCGTCGGGCTGAGGCGGCGGATAACTTGGCGTGCAACTCGGCTTGGTTCATCGCATCGCGGATGCGGCGGGCCAATTCCGATGGGCGCTCCGGATCGGCATAGAGTGCGGCGTCTTGTGCGGTCTCGCGCACCGATCGAACCTCCGTGCCCACCACGGGCAAGCCGTGCGAGAGGTAGTCGAGCACCTTCACGGGACAGGTCAGGTTCTGGTTGTAAAATGTGTCCTGCAACGGAGCTAATCCGATCGAATATTCTGCATGCAATTTCTGCCGCAAAAGTTCAGGAGAGAGAAAAGGCACGAAGGAAAACAGCTCCGCCACACCGTGCTCCTCTGCCGATTTATGGGAGCGAGCCACTTGTTCGGTAGTGCCACCGAGCATCGCAAAACGAAGGTCGTGGCCAGTGCGTCGCAGTCGTTCCGCTGCCGAGAAAAGCGCGTAAAGACCCTTGCTGCCGTGCAGGTGTCCGACATAGACAGCGCATCTTTTGGAACGCCGTTCCTCGGACGATAAGGGCGGGCAGGGGTCGCAGCCCAGTGGTAGATAAATCGAGCGGACTCCCGGCAGATGCTGGCGATAAAGTTCCTGTTGTCCTCCCGCAATGCAGAGCAGTCCCGAGAGGCGTGGTAAGTATCGCCGCTCGAGATGTCGCTGTCGCAGGTCAGCGAATTTCTTCTTTTTACCGAGCCAGGCAAGATCAGCAAAAAAATCGTGCGGCTCGTAGTAACAGCGCACGCTGCTGCCCGATTTTTGAAGGCGAGCCATCATGGGGAGGAACCCCGCATCCCGTGTCAGCACCGAGACCGATCCGGCGGTAGTGGTAGCCAGCTTCGCTGCATGGCGATAAACAGAAGCGCTCAGTTCAGTCCCGAAAAAACGCCTCTTGTGGACACGATGAATATGGAGTTGTGGTAATGGGGTCAGTCCATAAAAATTTTTCAGGTCATCGTCCGTGTTCGATTCCGATCCAGCTCCGAGGACTAGATGCGTTTCGTGTCCGAGCGAGGCAAGCGCGTGGGCACTGCGCAGGGTCATCGTGACGATAGGCCCGGGGCGGAGCCAATCACGCTTGTTGACCCAGATAAATTTCATCGTTTCAGCCATGTTCTATCTCACAGCTCCATGCCAAGCCAACCCGGTGACTGGTGCGGGCGTTTGACCATCCAGCAGTCGCTCTGCCGCCGCAGCGACATCAGCGGCTTGCACGGAATCCAAGCAACGATAGTGGCCGAACGGACAGGTGCGCCGGAAGCATGGGCTACACGCAGTCTGCTTGCGGACGATGGCTGTGCCACCGTTAAAGGGTGCAGTTGATCTAGGTTCTGTGGAGCCGAAGACAGCCACGGTCGGCACTCCGCAGAAGGCGGCTAGGTGCATCACACCGCTATCGTTTCCGAGACAAAGTGAGGCGCCGCGCAGGAGTGTCATCAGCTCCGTCAGCGTGGTGTTTCCACACTGGTTTTCAGCTCCCTGCACAGCTTCGGCAACAGCCGTGCAAGCCGCCTGATCGCCTCTGGCACCGACGATGATCCAACGCGTGATGCGCAGGGAGAGAGCTTGCGCAGACTCAGCAAACCGTGTGGGGTTCCAGCGTTTGGCGGGACCGTATTCAGCCCCTGGGGCGATCACGCCGTAGGAGGGAGTCGCGGCCTCGTGAGGCAGGCAGGCTGGTGACCGGTCGGCAGCACCACCCCACAGATGAATCGTGCGCAGCCAAGACAGAGCTTGGTGGCGATCTCTCCCGTGGGACAGCAGGTTGCTCGCGGGATGGGTGATGGCTGGCCAGCAGCGGCCCCGTCGTGTGGTGCCTGCGCGGGCTGGAACACCTCCCAGCCACGCCTCGAGTGCTGTCCTCCACGAGTGAGGTGCTAGCACAGCTAGGTCGAACCCGCTCTCTCTGATTTGAGTGGCCACACGGAGGAGAGAGCTTTTTTTCGGAAAATCGAGCACGGCATCCACGAACGGGCACGCCCGGTAGAGATCCGCTAAGTGCGAGGGGCAGAGCACGGTCAGATGTGTATCGTGGCGACCATTTTTCAGAGCGCGGACAGCGGACAGGTGCATGATGGCATCGCCGAGCCAGTTGGGGGCGCGCACCACGATACGAAATTTTTTAATCTCAGCCTGGTCTGGTAGGCACCATCCCGATGTGCGCGAAGCCAGTAGAAAGGTTGGCCGACGCAGGTGCCAGAAATCGTTGCCCCAGCTCCACTGAAGCGGGAGGGCGCGGATTTTTTCTGAGACCCAAGACATCACAGCAGCGGTGGCAGTGCCGGGTGAACCGGAGCTGGGTAGAGCAATTTTCTCCAACCTCCACTGATTCAGTTTTTCTTCGCGCTCCGGGGCACAACCCAGCACTGGGCATTGCAAATCGGCAGCTATTTCAGGCAGAGGGCAGCACGGCGCGAGTCTGCTGAGAACTGGCACAGCTAGGGGGTGGCGCTGGTGCGTGGCATCGGCACAATAGACCACCACATGCCCTTGGGAGAGCAGTTCACGGATTCGGTGATCCGGGCAGGACACGGGCAGCAATGTGAGGTTGGAAGGCAGCGGGTGGGGCGGTGCAGCGCGGAGGGTGGTGGTGGGAATTGTAGCTGTGACTACAAAAAATGATGTATTGGAAAAACGGTTGGCTAGAGGGAGAAGTGAGATCCATCCAGCGAACTGTAACAGTGTTATGAGCACGCCTTTTTTTTCTGCGAGAGACGAAGTCAGAAGATCATCGTTTGACAAGTCTGCACTGATCTGAGCGGGCTCAAGAACGGCACTGCGAAGGGAGGATAGCTCGTGCCAAGTGGGTGGTTTTCCAAAGATGAACGACCACTCGCGACGGATCGCCCAGAGATGAGTCCACGGGCGAGTGCCTCCCCCCTTGCGACGGCGTGGGGGCTGCGGAGGACGCGGCGTGTCCTCGGTGGCCTCGGGCTGTGAACTCATGGTGTGGTGTTAGGCGTAGAAATCGTCCGCGACAAGCCGACATCTCAGGTATGGCATGAGAAAAATACGGTGTTACCTTTGATTTGAACCTGCGCTCTCTGTGGTTGTTGTGTAGGAATACAAATTATGAAAGTATTATTCATCGGTGGGACAGGAAACATAAGTGCAGCATCTGTGCGCTTGGCGCTGCAACGCGGGATGGAAGTTTTTATACTGAACAGGGGCCATCGTATTCTGGAGGTGGACGGGGCGAAATCGCTGATCGCAGATATCCATCAACCAGACCAAGTGAAGTCGGTAATGGCGGGGTTGTCTTTTGATGTGGTAGCCAATTTTATCGCATACCAACCGGCAGATGTGGAGCGCGACTTCGAGATCTTTGCCGAGAAAACCAAACAATACTTTTTTATCAGTTCGGCCTCGGCTTACCAGAAACCTGTCGTCCATCCGGTGATCACAGAAGAGACGCCTCTGGAGAATCCGTATTGGGAGTATTCGAGAAATAAGATTGCCGCAGAACGTAGAGTGCTCGAGCTGTGGAGGTCGAAAGGATTTCCGGGCGTCATTGTTCGTCCCTCGCTGACCTATGATACAGTTATTCCTGTTGCAATCGGTGGGTGGAACGATTTCACTTTTATCGAGCGGGTGCGCCAAGGGTTGCCTTTCGTAATTCATGGAGATGGGACTTCACTCTGGACGATCACACACGCGGACGATTTTGCCAAAGGGTTGGTGGGTCTTTTTGGAAACCTGAATGCGCTCGGCGAAGCATTTCACATTACCTCCGACGAACTGCTCAACTGGAATCAAATTTACAGTTTTGTCTGTGAGGCGGCGGGTGTGGAGGGTCGTGGCGTGCATGTGCCTTCCGATTTTATCGTATCGGTGGATCCTGGGCAGAAGGGGAGTCTCCTCGGCGACAAGGCTTGGAGCGTGATATTTGATAACTCAAAAATCAAAAGGTTCGTGCCAGATTTTAAGGCGACCATCGGATTCCGAGAAGGCATCAGGCGCACGGTGCGGTGGTTTGAAGAAAAGCCAGAGCGCAAGACGATTGTCCCGTGGCACAACGAGGTCATAGAAAAACTATTGGCGGCCTATGGTCACGGGCCACGCCAAGGAGAGTGAGTGAGGTCAATCTGGGCTTCGGGGTTGCGACGGCATATTGTCTAAATTATTTTCTGAAAATCGGGCTGATTTATCCTCGGGCACTTGACCCTAAAGGCGGTATGGTCGATGGTGTGTATGTGAACTTTTTAGTGATTCTGAACGAGGTGTTTCGAGGTTCAAAGAGATGAATGATGAAATGATTAAAGCCACACTAATAGCCGCTTGTTTGGGCGCGCTGATCGGGCTGGAAAGGCAATGGGAAGAGAGTCGTGAATCGCAGTCGGTCTCCGATGTTCCAGGGTTGCGCACCTTCGCGTTGTGGGGTTTGCTAGGGGCGCTTTCGGCTGGGATGTCGATTCATTATCATGGGGCATTTTTGCCGGTCTGTTTTGGTGCGCTGGCTGCTGTGGTGGGATTCTCGAGGGTGGTTTCTCCGCAGGGACGGCGGGCGATTGGCATGACGACTTTTGCCGAGGCGCTGGTGACATTTATCGTTGGTGCGCTCTGTGGTTACGGGCAAGCGGTGACTGCGGTAGTCATCACTGTGGTGGTAGTTTTGATTCAAGCCTCGAAAAGCACGGTGCACGGTTGGTCGCAGTCGTTGACCCCGCGCGATGTGCGCATGGCTCTGCAATTTGCGGCCATCTCGGGAGTGGTGTTGCCATTGGTGCCGAATCAGGGGATGGGGCCATTGTCGGCGTTCAATCCCTTTTCGATTTGGATGATGGTGGTGCTGATTTCCGGGATGGGTTTTGCCGGGTATGTCGCCATGCGCTGGCTGGGTGCGGGAGCTGGGATCGCGCTCACTGGGTTGGTGGGTGGACTGGCTTCGAGCACGGCGGCTACTCTGGCGTTTAGCCGGAAAAGCCGCGAGAACCCCGAGTTATCCGTGAGTTGTTCACTGGCCAATTTGCTCGCTTGCACGGTGATGATTGCGCGAGTGGCTGTGTTAGTGGCGATGATCAGTCTGCCGCTGTTCCAGAGGCTGTGGCTGCCGATGTTGGTAATGGCTGTGCCGGGCCTGATAGCTGTCGCGTGGCTTTGGTTTGCGGATAAACACCAGAAGGGTAATGATGAAGTGCAGGGTCCGCAGATGGATAATCCGCTGAGTCTGTCGGTCGCGATCAAATTCGCTCTGATCTATGCGGTCGTGGTATTTTTAGTGAAGTGGGTTTCCACGACTGGTGTGGCTGGGGCGGGGGTGTTGTGGGTGAGCTTTTTTTCGGGTCTGACGGATATGGATGCCATCACGCTCTCGCTGGCACAATCCTCTGCGGCGGGTTCGATGGGTTTGCCGCTGTTGGCTCAAGGCATAATGGTGGGAGCGATTAGCAATACCCTCTTGAAAACGGGGTTTGCAGTAGGGCTTGGCTCCTCAAAATTGCGCGTGATTACGGGTGGGGTGCTGGTGCTGACGGCGCTGGCGGGGTGCTTCGGATTTTATCTGGCAGGAAGATAAATCTCGTTCACATTGTCCTCTTCCCATGAGGCGGTATGCCGCTTTTTTTGGGGTGTGAGGTATGGATAAATTTTCGGAGTATTTCGTATCAGGGCAGTGGCGGGATTCCGCTGCTGTGCGCGAGGTCGCGCGGCTCATGGCGCCGTGTGATGATGTGCGCCTCGAGGAGATGGCTCGACAAGCTCGAGCCTTAACCCTGCGGCATTTTGGCAAGACGATGCGGCTTTTTGCGCCGCTTTATTTGAGCAACGAATGCGTGAATATCTGCCAGTATTGTGGGTTCTCGCGCACCAACCCGATCCTGCGCACCACGCTTACACCGGAGCAGGTGGGTTCTGAGGCGGAATACTTGGCGGCGCGAGGTTTTCGCAGTGTGCTGCTGGTGGCGGGAGAGCATCCGAAGTTTGTCTCCGCAGATTATGTGGTGGATTGCATCGCCCGAACCCGTGCATGCGTGCCCTCGGTGTCGCTGGAGATCGGACCCGCCGAGGAGCCTGACTACCGGTCATTTACCGAAGCGGGGGCTGACGGCCTGATTGTTTACCAAGAGACTTACTGCACGGAAGTCTATGAACGGTTGCACACCTCGGGACCCAAACGAGATTTTCACTGGCGCCTGGATTGTCCTCAGCGGGCAGCGAACGGTGGGTTCAAGCGCGTCGGCATTGGGGCGTTGCTTGGGTTGACTGATTGGCGACAAGAGGTGCTGGCTCTGGCAGCGCATGCTGATTTTCTGATGAGGGTCTGTTGGAAGAGTTTTCTCACGGTCTCCTTTCCCCGGCTGCGTCCGGCGGCGGGGGGCTTCCAGCCCGAGGCACCTGTCAGTGATCGCGATTTTGTGCAGATTCTTTGTGCCCTGCGTCTGGTTTTTCCGCAGATTGGGTTAGTGCTTTCCACGAGGGAACCAGCGGCGCTGAGGGATCGTCTCTTCCAGCTTGGCATCACACACACCAGTGCTGGCGTGCGGACTGACCCTGGTGGATACACGCAGAAAGACACGCTCGCAGTTCACAAGCGGGTGGCGGGAAAAGCTGTGCCAGTGATTGCCTCAGAAGAGGGTGGCGCTGGCGAAGGAGCTACTGAACAGTTTGCGATAGCGGACGGGCGCAGTGCCGAAGAGGTGTCAGAGGCTCTCAAACTTTTGGGTTATGACCCTGTCTGGAAAGACTGGGATGCGGCCTTGGCGCAAGCGAATTCGCCTGGCATTTGATTTTCAAGACAACTCTCAACTCACACGAGAAACCCCACTCTACGCAGCCACAAATGCCGTGGAAGCGCATGGAGGGTCTTGGTCTGTTTTAGACTGAGGTGCGATGTCATTTTTTACACAGGCTACATTTGTTGATTGAACTCCATTTGTGTGAATTTGAACTGTAATAATCCATATATTCACGAATGACTATTGCGTAAATATCACAATATAAAACACATGCAAAACAACATATTTGTTGGCATGCTTACTGCTTATGGTAACGCAACAACCTAACAAGGAGAATAAACAAAATGATAAAATGGAAAAAAATGGCATTTGCTGGTTTCGCCGCCGCCTGTGCTGTCGCTGTGATGGCGTGGATGGCACCTCTACAAGCTGAAGAAGCGGCTCCGGCACCTGCCGAGGCAACAATCGAACAGCGTGTAGGAGATTTGGAACAATACTTCCAGAATCTAGGAGTGGGTGGCAGTGGTGACACAACATGGGCTTCGAAAATCGCTGGAGTTCCAGGTCCTGGCCACAATGCCTTCCTGATGGTGTCAGCAGCGTTGGTGCTGTTTATGACCCTGCCTGGTTTGGCGCTCTTCTACGGCGGCTTGGTTCGTTCCAAGAATGTGCTGTCAGTCGCAGCTCAATGCTTTGGCATTGCCGGTATGGTGACTATTCTGTGGGCCATCTGTGGTTACACGCTCGTCTTTGGCGAGGGTGGATCGCCATTTATCGGCACGATGAAACATCTCTTCCTCGATGGCGTGGGTGGTGCTCCTGACACCAACTACTGCTACTGGGTTTCTGAGAGTGTCTTCTCGATGTTCCAGCTCATGTTTGCGATCATCACGCCTGCCCTGATAGTGGGTGCCATTGCCGAGCGCATGAAGTTCTCTGCCATCATGCTCTTCGTAGCACTGTGGATGTTCGTTGTTTACTTCCCTCTGGCTCACATGGTCTGGGGTGTGGATGGTCTCATGAACGGCGTCTGGAACGGTGGCGCAGCCATCAAGTCTATTGACTTTGCTGGTGGCACGGTGGTTCACATGTCCTCTGGCTGGTCCGCTCTGGTGCTCTGCTTGATCCTCGGACCCCGCATGGGTTACGGAAAA
Source organism: Verrucomicrobium spinosum (assembly GCA_020718645.1). GTDB lineage: Bacteria > Verrucomicrobiota > Verrucomicrobiia > JADLBR01 > JAIBCM01 > DYRQ01. The sequence continues at coordinate 3,060 of DYRQ01000061.1, read as the reverse complement.
GAGCCGATGCCTCCTCACAGCATGGTGCTCTGCTCTATCGGCACCGGCATGCTCTGGGTCGGCTGGTATGGCTTCAATGCAGGCTCGGCGCTTGCCGCAGACGGTCTCGCTGCCCAGGCCTTCACCACCACCACGATTGCTGCCGCTACTGGCTCGTTCGTGTGGGCGTTGATGGAAGCCTTCACCCGTGGTAAGGCCAGCATCCTCGGCTTCTGCTCAGGCGCTGTGGCTGGCTTGGTGGTCATCACCCCAGCAGCAGGCTTCGTCTCGGTGAAAAGCTCTTTGATCATCGGTATCTTGGCTGGGGTGGTTCCATTCTTTGCCTGCACCGTGTTGAAAAAAGCTCTCAAATATGACGACGCTCTGGACACCTTCGGCGTCCACGCTGTGGGTGGCACCTTGGGTGCGCTCGTTACCGGATTCTTCGCCTCGGGTTCAGTGAATGCGAACCTGACCGAAATGAATGCTTACGCGAAAGATAACGGCCTAGCCGCTATCGTCGCCAACGGCACTCTCTGGGTCGAGCAGCTCAAAGCTATCGGTATCACTCTCGTGCTCTCGATTGTGGCCACGGTGGTGATAGCCTATATCGTCAAAGCCGTAGTAGGCTTGCGCCCGAATCCCGAAGTCGAAAGCGAAGGCTTGGACATCGGCGAACATGGCGAAGAAGGCTACCTCTACGGTAAATAATCCAAAGCCTAAACAGGTTATAAAAATATGAAAAAAATTGAGGCAATCATCAAACCGTTCAAGCTCGAGGAAGTCAAAGAAGCCCTCGCGGCAATCGGTGTGGAAGGTCTCACGGTTTGCGAAGTGAAAGGTTTCGGACGCCAGAAAGGGCATACCGAAGTCTATCGCGGCAGCGAATACACCGTGGACTTTCTCCCGAAGCTCAAGTTGGACATCGTGCTGGCCGAGAACATGGTAGCCCCTGCGATCGAAGCAATCACGAAGAGTGCCAAAACCGGAAAAATCGGTGATGGGAAAATCTTCGTTAGCTCGATCGAGGAAGCTGTTCGTATCCGCACGGGCGAAGTCGGAGAGAAGGCTGTCTGAGTAGGAAACAACAGGGTGGTGTCAAATCGGTTGCTGACAAGGTATCGGTTTGACATCCCTTGCGAAACACCCAACCATCCCCGACACAATAGGAGATAATATATGAAAAAAATCGAGGCAGTCATCAAACCGTTCAAACTGGAAGAAGTCAAAGAAGCCCTAGCGGGCGTTGGCGTCGAAGGTCTGACCGTCACTGAAGTCAAAGGCTTCGGTCGTCAGAAAGGTCACACCGAAATCTATCGCGGCAGCGAATACACCGTGGATTTCTTGCCTAAGCTCAAACTTGAAATAGTCATCGCGGACGGCATGTTGCAGCCCGTGATTGACGCAATCGTGAAAAGCGCCAAGACCGGCAAAATCGGCGACGGCAAAATATTTGTTTCCGCGATTGAGGATGCCATCCGCATCCGCACCGAAGAACACGGGGAAAAAGCGGTTTGACCCCGTCCTAGCACAGGAACATATAACCCACAGACCCATAATTAGGAATAACAGACTATGTCAGACAAATTCATCCGTGCGAAAACGACCGCCGAGGTCGTGAGTTTCGCCCAAAAGAATGGCGCCAAGCTCGTGGACTACAAATTCTGCGATCTGCTCGGCACCTGGCAGCACCTCACCACCATGATCGATGAGGGCATCAACCGCTGCATCCCCGAAGGCGTGCCCTTCGACGGTTCTTCCATTCGCGGTTGGAAGGCGATCAACAACTCGGACATGCTCCTGCAGATTGATCCCGCCACCGCCATGATGGATCCCTTCAGCATCGAACCCACCCTCAGCCTAGTCTGCTCGGTGTTCGATCCTGTCACCAAAGAAGCCTACAACCGCGATCCCCGTGGTATTGCAGCCAAAGCGCAAGCTTACATGCAAAGCTGCGGCGTCGGCGACACAGCTTACTTCGCCCCAGAGGCCGAGTTCTTCGTGTTCGACGATATCCGTTACGACAACAAGAACAACGGTTGCTTCTACAGTGTGGACTCCTGCGAAGGTGCATGGAACACTGGTCGCGAAGAGTTCCCTAACCTCGGCTACAAAATCCGTCACAAGGAAGGCTACTTCCCCGTGCCTCCTACCGACACACAGCAGGATCTCCGCAACGAGATGTGCTTGGTCATGGAAGCCTGTGGCCTCAAGGTCGAGCGTCATCACCACGAAGTGGCCTCCGCTGGTCAGAACGAAATCAACTTCGTTTTCGACAAGCTGATCCCCACCGGTGACAACCTCCAGCTCTACAAATACATCATCCGTAATGTTGCGAGGAAGCATGGCAAAACTGTCACCTTCATGCCTAAGCCTATCTTCGGCGATAACGGTTCCGGTATGCACTGCCATCAGTCCATCTGGAAAGACGGCAAGCCCCTCTTCGCTGGTAACGGCTATGCTGGCCTGAGCGAGACCGCCCTGTTCTACATCGGCGGTATCATCAAGCACGCCCGCGCCCTCACCGCGATCACCAACCCCACCACCAATAGCTTCAAGCGTTTGGTGCCAGGCTACGAGGCTCCGGTGAACTTCGCTTACTCCGCGCGTAACCGCTCGGCCGCTATCCGCATCCCCATCGCGGATAACCCGAAAGCCAAACGCGTTGAGTTCCGCACACCCGATGCGGCTGGTTGCATCTACCTCTCCATGGCCGCCCAGCTCATGGCTGGTCTGGATGGTATCATCAACCGCATTCACCCCGGCGATCCCCTCGACAAGAATCTCTACGAGATGTCTGCCGAGGAGCTCAAGCATGTCCCTTGCGCGCCCGACTCGCTGCTCGGAGCTGTCGAAGCTCTCGAAGCCGATCACGAGTTCCTGCTCAAAGGCGATGTGTTCTGCCACGATGTGCTCGAGACCCTCATTGACATGCGCAAGAAGGACTACGACGCCCTTCGCATGCGTCCGCACCCGATCGAGTTCCAGATGTATTACGATGTCTGATTCATCGGAGGCGCAGAGACTCATCTCTCTCGCACCAGAGAAACCCGGCGGCAACACCGCCGGGTTTTTTTATGC
>DYRQ01000144.1 GCA_020718645.1 Verrucomicrobium spinosum | reverse complement strand
CTGGATATCTAGGCTTTTGCGCGAGACGCCATCCGCAGCGACGACCAGATCACGCGCAAGATTTGCGTCGAGATCCAGCCAAGTTGCTTCTGTGCGCTCCTGCTCGAAATCGGAAGCGGCATCAATTGTCAACTGACTCGCTTGCTCGTCGGACTTCGAGAGTTCGATGCCGAACTTGGTTTCGAGAATTTTTGCCACGGCACGGGAAAGCTCCTGCTGGAGTTCGTGATAGTCTTTAAACTCCTTGTATTTGAAGTCGTCGGCATAGACCGCATCGAGAAGCGCGGTTGCTCCAGGTTCGCGCTTGATGTGACGAGCCCCCTTGCGAAAGGCAAGAATCTCCATTTTTCCCTCCTCGTGGAGTTTCCGGGCGCGAAGGTATTCATGATGAGTGATCGAAAGGTCATCCAGCATGTGGCCCTGTTCTTTCCAGATGATCAGGACGAAAATCCGGCATTCTTCGATCAGGGTGATGCATTCTTTGAGAGCCTTTCCTGAGGAAGCTGGCTCGTCTTCATAGGTCACAGGCACACAATGAGGTCCCAAGGCGGGATCACCGGAAAGGAGCACGCGAGCAGCTTTGCGCTCGTTGTGTAATTCGCCCTGAACCGAGCTGATGAAGACCCGGATCTTGGACTCTTTCTCGGTGTGTGTTGGCATGATCAGATTCCCAGTTGTTTCAAAATCTTTGCCAGAGCCTTGTCCGTCTCCCGCGCCTCGGCTTCGATGGTGTTCAGTTCCTCCACGATCTCCGCAATGGGGCGGTAGGTTTCGGCATCGCTGGTGTGGATGTAGCGGCTGGGGGAGATGTTGTAGTCGTTTTTCTTCAGCTCCGCATGCTCAACGATGCGACCGAGTTTTTCCTCTTCCTTCCACCCGATGAGGGTGTCGGCAATGCGCTGGATGCCCGCTTCAGGAATGAAGTTCTTGGGGTCGCCCTTTTCAAATATCTGGCTGGCATTGACGAGCAGCACGCGGTGCTGTTTTTCTTTTGGCTTCGCCCGATTGAGAAACAACACAATACCGGGGGCTGTGGTGTTGTAGAAGAGGTTTTCGGGTAGGTAGAGGACGCTCTCGATGAGGTCGTGATCTACGAACCACTGGCGGACCGTTTTTTCTTTGTTGGTGCCGGCATTGCCCGAACCTCGGGATGCGGCTCCGGTATCGAGGACAATGGCGGCGCGTCCCTTGTCATTGAGGCTGGCGTGGATGTGTTGGACCCAGCCCCAGTCGGCAGAGGATTTGCCAGGGAATCCGGCTCCGGTAGGAAAGCGGTCGAGTTCGTCGCTGTCGTAGTCGGCCTCGGTGAACCAGTCTTGATTCCACATGGGATTGGCAACTACACGATCAAAGGTGCGGAGTTTACCATGTTTGTTGCGAAATTTGGGATTTTTGAAAGTGTCGCCGATCTCGATATGCCCTTCCATGTCATGAATGATCATGTTCATGTTCGCCATAGCCCAAGTCTCTGGGGTGTATTCTTGGCCGTAGAGCTTTAACGGAGCGGGGACATTCCTGTCCCCGTCCTTTCCACTGCGGGGGTTGGAAAACCCCCGCTCCTTTTCGATCTCGCATTTCACAAGGAGCCCACCAGAGCCGCAGGTGGGATCGTAGATTTCCATGCCGGGGTGAGGCTGGATGACGAGGGACATGATGGTGCCTACTTCGGGAGGGGTGTAGAACTCGCCAGCACTTTGTCCGCCGCCCTCGGCAAACTTGCGGATGAGGTATTCGTAGCTCTTGCCGATGATGTCGCCTTCGACATCCTTGAGCCCGAGGCGTTTGGTGCTGATGGCCTCGATGAGGTTGGAAAGGCGGTTGTCATCAAGGTCGCGCTGGCCGTGGGTGGTGGCGTTGAAGTCCACGCGGTCAATGATGCCCTGCAGGAGTGGGTTTTCCCGTGCGATGGCTCGCATGTGGGAGGTGACACCTTCCCCGATCTTGTCGGAGATTTTTCGAATCACAGACCAGACAGAATCCTCAGGATTTTGGGGTTCTATCGGCAGATAAAAACGAACCAGCTTTTTGTCGTGTTTGACCAGCTTGAACGCCTTTTTCCGGTTGCCTACCTCTTGGGCGATACGGTTGAGTTCGTCATCAAAAACATCACAGAGGCGTTTGGCAAAGATGAGGGGGAGGATGTAGTCCTTGTATTTTGGCGCATCCTTGGCACCACGAATGGAGCAGGCGGCATCCCAGATCCAGGATTCGAGCGATTTGTCAGGTGTATAAGGCATGCTTGTTACACCTTCTACTAAGTATTTATCCCATTTTTGCAAGAGCGCGAAGTGTCCGAAATGGACGCTAGGACAAGGTAGGGATCCCAGGATCTTTGAGCTGCACGCCGCTGTAGCCTAGTGTGCGGGCCATGGCGAGGAGGGTCACAATTTTTTCTGCCGCTTGAGCCGGAGGAACTCCTGCCGCGTGTATATTGGAGATGCAGTTGCGGTCGGCATCGGTTTTGCCAACCCGTGGCGTATGCACAAGATAGGCTCCCAAACTTTCCGGTGATTTCAGCCCAGGCCGTTCGCCGATCAATATCAGTGAAAGTTTCGCCCGCAACAGACTCCCTATCTGATCTTGCACCGCTACTCGACCAAAGGGAACCACCGCGATGGGTGCCTGTTTCCATCCCGTCAGCAAAGGTCTCATCGCCTCGAGCACAGGAATAACTTGCTTCTCTACTGCTGTGGCCGAGAGACCATCTGAAACTGCAATGGATAAATCCACCTCTTCCACGGCCAATGCTGCAAGTTGATGAGCAGACTCCTCGTCCAGCGCGCGGCCATGGTCAGGTCGGCGGAGATGTTCGGCGCGGCTCGTGGCCTTCGTATGCACGAGCACACTCTCCAGCGGTATCTGAGCAATACGAGATCGCAGGTGGCAGTGGTCGAATTCTCTCTGCACGGCATCCCGCGCGGCTGCATGCGCGAGGCGAAATTCCATCACATACCGTGTGGGCAGACTGCCTCCCGCACGACCCAGAGCGATGCGGGCTCCTGTCCATTGGCGCAAATGTGCCCACGGGTCTTCTGGCGTGGGGCTAGGCACGAGGGGAGTGCTCACGAGCGCACCTCCACTATCTCCTGCACAGGGGCTGCCAATAAGGGGGAACCCGCACCCGAAACCAATCGCTGACCGCCGCGCATGATTTTCATTTTTTCGAGCCATTCCTCGAACTCTGGCGCAGGCCGGAGTCCCAAGACTTGCCGGAGATACTGGCTATCGTGAAAGGAGGTAGATTGGTAATTGAGCATGATATCATCCGCACCAGGGATGCCCATGATGTAAGTGCAACCCGCCACACCCAGCAGCGTCAGCAGTGTATCCATATCATCTTGATCCGCCTCGGCGTGGTTGGTGTAACAAACATCACAGCCCATCGGCAGCCCCAGCAACTTACCACAGAAATGATCCTCCAAACCAGCGCGGATAATCTGCTTCCCGTCGTAGAGATATTCCGGTCCGATGAAACCCACCACCGTATTGACGAGCAACGGCTCGTAGGCTCTGGCCACGGCATAAGCGCGTGCCTCGACTGTCTGCTGATCGCATCCATGGTGTGCTCCTGCCGACAGTGCCGAGCCTTGGCCTGTCTCGAAATACATGACATTCTGCCCCACGGTGCCGCGTTGCAAGGCTCGGGCCATCGCCATCGCCTCCCCCAACATTCCCAAATGTATTCCAAAACTCTTGTTAGCTGCCTCGGTGCCTGCGATGGACTGGAACACCAGATCGAGAGGGGCTCCTTTTTCCATAGCCTGCATCTGTGTGGTCACATGGGCGAGCACACAGGATTGTGTTGGTATCTCGTAGTGCGAGATAATCCCAAATTCCTCAATTGAAAATAGAGGCAACGAAGGAAAGTTTTATTTAT
>DYRQ01000008.1 GCA_020718645.1 Verrucomicrobium spinosum | reverse complement strand
CCTTTCGTGAGTAAACGACTGTGGGTGTATCAGTATCCTTGTTTGCCAAGCGATTTCCGCAAAAATACGATAATATGATTGCTGGTCAGGGTGGTGCAATGCAAGAGTCAACAGCTTTATGAATAGACGGATAAAAACATGATAAACAAAACCATACAAATTTTGTTTTTCGCATCAGGCTTTTGCGGGTTGCTCTATCAGATAGCGTGGGTTCGCCTAGCTTATGCCTCGTTCGGCGTTATTAGTGCTGTCATTTCATTAGTCATGTCCACTTTCATGCTAGGGCTGGCCCTAGGCTCTTGGTTTGGGGGAAGTCTGGTAAAAGGTCTAGAAAAGCGCTCAAATAAGCCAGCCATGTTTTGGTATGGAGTAGCGGAATTAGTAATTGCGCTTGGTTCATGGCTAGTCCCGATACTGTTTCAGTGGAGCGAAAATCTGCTCGCGGGCTGTGGGGAAACTCACACAGCCCAGTATATGGCTCTCACGGCCTTAGCGATTGTATGTTCAATACTGCCGTGGACTTTTGCTATGGGATGCACCTACCCTTTTGTTATGGAGTCGAGTCTGGTTATAGCGAACCAGAAAAACAAATCTTTCAGTTTTTTATACACAGCCAATGTTTTGGGGGCTTTGCTGGGTATAGCCTTCACCGCGCTCGTCCTAGTCGAAGTTTTTGGATTTGATGGAACGCTCAAGATAGCTGGCGTGACCAATATCGCTATTGCCATTGTTGCTTGGCTGCTGTGCGCAAGTGAGAAAAACGGCTACTGTAATAACGGCGATTCTTTCGTCAAGAACGCCTCTGCTGAAAAAACTAGTTTTGGGATAAAAGCGCAAGATTGCATGATACTGTTTGCCACTGGCTTTGTTTCAATGGGAATGGAGGTAGTTTGGATCAGGTCTTTCACGACTGTTTTAGGGACACAAATCTACGCTTTTTCCGCTATTCTATTTGTTTACTTGAGTGCTACTTGGCTTGGAGCCAAAACTTACCGAGCGAAAGCAAACTTCTCCGATGTGGAAATGATAGCGATTCTCGCCATAGCTGGGCTCATCCCGGCGATAGTGAATGACGCTAGATTTTTTTCAGATATTTATATGCGTGGGATCACCGCGCTTTTCAGCATTGCTCCGTTCTGTGCGTTGCTGGGTTATTTCACACCATCCTTTATTGATAAAATATCCGGCGGTGACAGCGTTGTAGCTGGTAAAGCCTATGGAATTAATACGGTAGGGTGCATCCTCGGACCGCTTGTAGCCTCGTATATTCTATTGCCGCAGTTTTCTACCCAGCATTCCATGATTATGTTATCCATACCAGTTTTTCTGATCGGATTTTCAGTTGTAAAACATCATGTATGGAAGCGCCTAGGCATATCCTGTGCATTTATAGCTCTGATGATGATATCCCTATTTCAAAGTGTCATTCACGACGAACGATGGATTTTAGGGGTCACTCATCAAGTATGGCGTGATCATGTGGCAACTGTTGTTGCTACTGGAGATAATCATCTCAAAGCACTCAGGGTGAATGGAGTTAATATTACGCTCCTGACGCCTTCAACCAAGCACATGTCACACTTGCCGATATTATGTCACCAGAGTGAGCCGAAAACTGCTTTGAATATCTGCTTTGGTATGGGGGGAAGCTATCGCTCACTTTTGGCGTGGGATCTGAAAACGACCGCGGTTGAATTGGTTCCGAGCGTATATAAAAGCTTTGGGTATTTCCATGAAGATGCAGCGGCTGTATTGCGCAATCCTTTAGGGATGCGGGTCATAGATGATGGCAGGCGCTATTTGAAAAGAAGCAAAAATACTTACGATATTATTGTCATTGATCCACCGCCGCCGGTTCCTGCTGCTGGATCGAGCCTGCTTTACTCAAAAGAGTTTCACGAATTGGTTTTGAGTAAATTGAATAAAGATGGCATATTCCAAACATGGTTTCCCGGCAGGGAAGAGCGTAGTAGTTCGCCAGCTATAGCCAATTCACTGATTGCTGTTTTTCCTTATGTCCGAGCGTTCCGGTCCTACGATGGTGCGGGCATACATTATCTGGCTTCGGCTTCTCCGATCAGAAATATAACGGTCCAAGAAGCTTTTGAAAAAATGCCCCCCAAAGTGATTCAGGATATCAACGAGTGGCCATACTATGGGGGAGTTGACGCTAAAACAGGTCTTCAGGAGGTTCTCAAAGCAGAGCTAGATATGAGGCGCTTATCGTCAGAGGACAAAGCTGTCATTGTGTCTGACAATCGTCCGTATAATGAGTATTATTTAGTGCGCCGAGCCATTGCAGCTTTGAAAGTCTTTCTCTTCACCGAAGAATAGCGAATCTGATTCTGTGGTGGTCTATCCATTTCCTAGAGCAAGATGGGATATACTTTCAAAGTCCTCTGTAGCGGGGAAGAAGCAATCACAAAAACGCGCTTGCGTCTGTGCGATGGGTCTGCATAATGAACCTTCTCACCCTCAGGCGGGGTAGCCAAGTGGTAAGGCAGGGCTCTGCAAAAGCCCCATTTCGCCGGTTCGATTCCGGCCCTCGCCTCTCTTTTTTTATCAAAGCCCCAGCGTTTTGCTAAAAGTCTTATCTCGGGCTTGTCAGAGTGGAGGCATTCTGGCTAGAATTGGCTCATGCCTGCCGGAGTAGCTCAGTGGTAGAGCAGCAGTTTCGTAAACTGCGGGTCGAGGGTTCGATTCCCTTCTCCGGCTTCTTGTTGCAACAGGTGCCTGCGTGGAGACTTTCAAAAAATGGTATTTTTGCCAGCGGTGCAATCGCTGTTGCACTTGGCCTGGAACGGTCAAGCTCCAGGAGGCGGACATCACTCGGCTCTCAGCTTTTCTCGGTATGGAAGAACAGGATTTCATCCAAGAATATACCGAGTTAATGCCTGACCGCACAGCGCTGACCTTGAGCAGCAGGGAGAACCACGAATGCATCCTGTTTGATGGGCGAGGGTGCCGTGTGCATCCTGTAAAACCAAAACAATGTCAAGGGTTTCCGAATTCATGGAATTTTCCTGGTTGGCAGCAGGTCTGTGAAGCGCTTGAAGAGATGGGATGACTTTTTTGGGGTGTCCAAGGGCGGGGGCAACAATTTGCTAAGGTTTCTAAGAAAAAGGACGAATATCCCGTTAACGGCTAAAAGGATTTAGTCGTGAAGGTTGCTCGACCCTTCACAAAACGAGCTGCCGAAGGATCGGCGCGGCCACATGATGTGGCCGAACAACAAGGAGACTAGACCTATGGCAACTATAGGAACGAATGTCGGCGCGTTGAACGCCTCATTCTATCTGACCCTCAATAACGAGGCGTTGACCAAGAACATCAAGAAGCTCTCCGCGGGTTCCCGATTAGCGGATCCCACGGACGATGCGGCCGGTGTCGCTGTGAGCGGCAAACTGGACGCCTCGGTCAAGCGGCTTATGGCCGCTGTAGAGGGTTCGCAGAACCTGGTGTCGTTTGCCCAAACGACCGACGGTTTCTTGCAAACCATCCAACAGCAGCTGACCCGCATGAGCGAGCTAGCGCAGCGCGCGACCAACGGAGCCTTCGGCTCTTCTGACCGTGCTAACTACGCGACCGAGTTCGATATCTTGAAGACGCAGATTACCTCGATAGCGAGTAATGCGACCTTCAACGGCACCTCATTGTTCACAGCGTCCTCGATCACCGTTGCGATTAACGCAGAGGGATCAGTGGATACTTTTGTGACCAAGACGGTGAGCCTGAGCCTGGACAGTGTGTCTATCAACACGCTGGATTCGGCTAAGAGTGCGATCACATCGCTGTCGTCAGCCTTATCATCGGTGACCACTCGCCGTGCTGAGGTGAACTCGGATATCTCGAAGTTCAACTTCCACATTCAGAACATCCGCACAGAGCGGATCAATGTGGAAGCGGCCAACTCGCGCATCAAGGATTTGGACATCGCCTCCGAATCCACTGACTTGTCGAAGAATAATATTCTTCTCCAGGCCAGCACAGCGATGCTCGCCCAAGCCAATGCCTCGCAGCAGGCAGTCCTCGCGCTCCTGAGCTGAGGGACTTCCAGCTAGAGTGAGTTAAGGTAGTCATGCCCCCCTCCGCGCAAGCGGGGGGGGCTTTTTTTTGTTCACGATAGGGGGGGGCGCTGGCTAGCCCTTGCGGTATGAGAGCGGGTTAGGAGGGTTTGGAAGTGAGCCAGTCTCGCAGCGGTGTCAGGTCGCTATCTTTGAGGGCAACCGGATAGTAGCTTTTATCGAGTTCAAAACAGCGTTTCAGACAGAGTTTAGCTGTGGTTACATCGCCCAAGTGGGTTTCGTAGCAGGCGAGGTTGTAGTGGAAAAGGGCGTTGTGGAGGAGAGTCTCAGGGCCGGTGAGGAGGCAGGTCTTGGCTTCTTCGGTGCGTTTGAGTTCGTGCAGACAGTAAGCGGCATGGAGGTGGTATTCCTCCACTTCTGGTGCCAGTTTGGTCAGGGGGTCGAGAAGCTTGAGGGCGTTCTCCCAGCTCTGCATTTTCATGAGGATAGTAATCTGGAGCGAGAGCGCTTCAGGGCGGAACCAGTCCTCCTTGGGCAGGTGTGAGAGTTCGTCGAGAGCCACGGTCAACATGCCGAGCATCAGGTAGCCTTGTGCGGCTTCCAAGCGTTGTTCCCTGTCCATAACACTATAATCGCACTAAAGAGGCTGCTTGAAAATGGGAAAAATACTCACTGGGAAAGAAGGTGTCAGGGAGCGCGGGATCAGACGCCGATATCCTCGTTCCAGAGGTGCGGTTTGTCGCGGATAAAATCGCGCATCATCTGGATGCACTCTTCGTCGTTCCAGACTTCGACTATGGCGCCTTGGGAGCGCATCCACTCTTCGGCTCCGAGGAAAGTGGTGTTTTCTCCGGCGATGACACGGGGAATCTTGTAAAGAATGGCTGTGCCCGAACACATGGGGCAGGGGGAGAGGGTGGAGTAGAGGGTGCAAGCGCGATAGACACTGGCCGAGAGGCGGCCAGCATTTTCAATGGCATCCATTTCAGCGTGGAGGATGGCGCTGCCGCGCTGGACTCGGCGATTGTGCCCCCGTCCGATGATTTGACCGTTGTGCACGAGCACGGAGCCGATGGGGATGCCTCCCTCACTCAGGCCGAGACGGGCTTCTTCGATGGCAGCAGCTAAAAATGGGTCTTTCATGCAGGGGAAATCTGGCATAAAATGAGCCGGGAATCCAGCGTTTCAGTGAAATGAGAGGCGTTTTTTTCGCTCAGGCTTGACGATTTTTGTCCCTTGTGCTTGGATCGTTGCCATGTTGCTTACTATTTTTACTGGTATCCGTGCTCGAATCCTCTCACTGATTATCTGTGGCAGTTTTGTTGTCGCCTGCAGTAGCTCTCCCGAGCAGCAGGGGATGACATGGGGTGCTGCAGCAGGCTTGTTGGCTGGCGGTCTTGCTGCCGCTTCTGGCATGAACTCGGGTTCGGCTGCTTTGTTGGGTTTGGGTGTGGCGACGCTGGTGGGCACCACGGTTTATTTCATCGCCAAACACGAGGCAAATAAACAGCAGCGTGCTATCGCAGATCAGCGAGCCAAGGCTGCGGTTGCTGCCATGAATAAAAAAGAAGAGGCTGCCTTGGCTGAAGCTAAAGCTAAGAATACGAAAGCCAAATCCACGAGCACCAGTTCGTCTAAGACCACTGTTGCCCAAGCTCAGCCCTCTTACAAAGCTCCTAAATATGTTGCTGTGGATGTGCCGGCCAGCGAAGGGAGCAAAGGGAAAGCCTCTGTGATGGTGTATGATGCTCAGACTTGCCAGCCTGTAGAAAACAGTGTTTACGACCTCAAGACCCAGCCCAAGAGTGGCGAGGTGATCGCTTTGGATAAACGCCAAGGCATCGAATACGCAGGTGGGGCCATCTAAAAAATCTCCTAGTCGCGGGGTGTGACAAGGGTTTCTCCTTGGTTACACCTGCGGTGGGTGGTTTCTCATTGCCTGACCCTAGCTGTTTTATTAGGGGTTCTAGCTCTCGTCTCGGTGCGCAGAGTTTGCCGTAAGCCATGCGGTGTCTTTACTTTTTTCAAGCAGGGTGCTAACCTGCTTGGAGTGTGAGGTTCCATTTTTCAAAAATACTGCCTTTATTGGTGCTAGCGTTGGTGTGCCCCGTGCTCTCTGGTGCGTCCCAGTCTAAGAAGACGGAAGCTGAGGAGCGCGAGGCTGGTTATGCGCATGTGCAACTTTTTACGAGAGTGATGGCCACCATCCGTGAGCACTATGTAGATGGCTCGAAAGTCAGCTACAAGGAACTCACCTACGGGGCTCTGAAAGGGATGCTTGCCGCACTCGATCCGCATAGCCAGTTTTTGGAGCCCGAAGATTTCTCTGACATGCGCAGCGAGACAGAAGGGCAGTTTGGCGGCGTTGGGATAGAGATTAGTGCGCGTGATGGTGCTGTCGTGATCGTGGCACCCAAGGAAGGTGGACCCGCTTTCAAAGCTGGGATACAGCCCGGTGACCGGATCGTGCGTGTGGACGGTCAATCCATGGAGAAAAGCTCCCTGCGCGATGTGGTGAAAAAATTAAAAGGAGATCCTGGCACACCCGTGAAAATCACCGTGATGCGGGGGAATGACAAGGAGATTAAAGACTTCTCAATCACCCGAGATATCATACGGATTGAGAGCGTAAAGGATGTGCGTCTCTTGGAGTCAGAACTGACAGGTGGGGAGTTGGTCGGCTATATTCGTATCACGCAGTTCAACGAGCCGACAGCCGACGAATTTGAGAATGCGCTGAGGACTCTCGAGAGTCAAAGCATGGGGGCTCTGATTCTTGACCTACGCAATAATCCAGGTGGTTTGCTAGCCTCCGCAGCGGATGTGGCTGGCAAGTTTATTCCCGCCGGAGAAATCATTGTGACCACCGAGGGGAGGAATCCCGCGCAGCGCAGTGTGGTGAGGAGCCCTGCTGGATTGAAGCATTCGGGCTATCCCATCGCTGTGCTTGTAAATACCTATAGCGCGAGTGGCGCGGAGATCGTGGCGGGTGCCTTGAAAGATTTGAAAAAAGCCATCCTGATCGGCGAGACCACTTTTGGCAAGGGGAGTGTCCAAAGTGTGTTGCCACTGCCGGATGAGTCGGCGATCCGCCTCACGACGGCAAAATACTATACCCCGAGTCACCAAGTAATCCATGAACAGGGGGTGGCGCCATCTATCCAAGCGGTGCTGAGTCGCGAAGAGGAAGATGAATTGCTGAAACTGCGCTCTGGGGCGACTCCCGAGGTGGAGAAAGCAGCCGTGCTCTTGGCCAACGATGAGCAGTTGACACGGGCAGTTCATGTCCTCAAGGGGATACAGTTCTACACCCGCCGTGATCCGGTTACAGTCGAGCCTGCGCCGGAAAAAAGCCGTTGATTGCCCTGTGTCGCGCGTGATCTGTCTGGCTCTGGAAACTTCCTGTGATGAGACGGCTGCTTCGGTGGTGGCCTGGGAGAGCGGCAAGTTTCATGTTCTTTCCAGTATCATCTCCTCGCAAGCGCAGAAGCATGCAGTATTTGGTGGAGTGGTGCCCGAGTTAGCTTCCCGCGAACATCTGCCTGCGATGCACCCACTTTGTCGCACTGCACTGGAGGAGGCTGGATTGGGGTTAGACGACTTGGATGTAGTCGCGGCAACACGAGGCCCCGGTCTTGCAGTAGCCTTGCTCATGGGGCATTCTTTTGCGAAAGCTTTGGCGGTAGCCGCTGGCAAACCTTTCCTCGGGGTCAATCATATCGAAGGTCATCTTCTTTCACCTTTTCTTGCTGCCCAAGCTCCATCTTTGTCTGAGGTGGGGGAGTGGTTGGCGCTCGTGGTCAGTGGAGGCCACACGATGATACTCAGAGCGACACCTTCTCTCGCCTGTCAAAGATTGGCGACGACGCGCGATGACGCGGCTGGTGAGGCTTTTGACAAAGGGGCGAAAATTCTAGGGTTGGGTTATCCGGGAGGACCCGCGCTAGAAAAAGCGGCGCGGGGAGGAGATGCTAAATCAGTGGATTTTCCTAGAGGTATGCTCCATTCCCCTGAGTTGGACTTCAGTTTTTCCGGTCTAAAAACAGCTCTTAAAATTTATCTTTCCCGACATCCCTCGGATCCGGCGGATGCTCGATATCGTGATATCTGCGCCTCCTATCAACAAGCAATTCTTGATCCTCTTGTTTCCAAATTTCGCAGGGCGGTGCGTGAGACGGGTATCCGGCTGTTGGCTGTGGCTGGGGGGGTGGCCTGCAACCGGGCTCTCCGTGCAGAGTTAGAAAAAATGGCGCAGGAGGAGGGGGCAACGCTATTACTGGCGCCGCCTGAATATTGCACGGATAATGCCGCGATGATCGGGGCGGTGGCATCGCTCAGATTCTCCTTGGGAGAAAGGTCTGTTTTGACTGAGGATATTTTTCCTCAATACGCCTGAGAACGGGGTAAAAAGCAACGCTTGTGGGTGAGGCAGACGCGTGGTGCTGTGGCGAAGGAAGGCGAGTCGGGTTTGCGACCCCTTAGTATCTAACGGGAGACATTAGCTGGTGGCGGGGTGGCAGAAGCCGGGACAGGGCGTGCTCCCAGGGGAGTAGGGGATATTTCTGACTGGAAAGAGCTGCTGTTGGAAGCTGTTTCAGGTGAAGTGGCGCAGCTAGTAAAAAAGCTGGCGAGAACGAGGCAGAGGGCAGAGAATCGTTTCATGGAATCTACGGTAGAACAAGGCGAGCTGCAGAGGAAGGGGAAAAATGATAGAATCTGATGGGCATGGTGTTCACCGGCGGATGGGGAATATTTCGGCCATTGTCATCACCGCAGGGCGGGTGGACTTGGAGCCGTTGATCGGATCGCTCCACAGGCAATCGCTGGCTCCAGCCGAGATTATTGTGGTCAGTCCGGTGGAACTCCCCGTGCTTCCTGCTGGTGTCTGTATGCTGAAAAATACAGGTGATAGCTCGATCTCAGCTCAATACAACCGTGGAGCCGAGCTAGCCACCGGCGATTGGCTGTTGCTACTTCAAGAGGATGTCGTGCTGCCCAAGCTGGATCATATCGAGAGGCTGTGGAGCAAAATTGCACCAGATTGCGTGGCAGTGGCCTCTCCCGTGCAAGTGCCAGTCCCTTGGGGGCAGTCTTACTGGGAGCGCGTTTACTGGAGGCGCTGGGGCTCGCCGGTCTGCGTGGGTATCACTGGCAAATGCGACCTTGTCTCTCGACAAGCATTTTTCGAGGCCGGTGCCTACGACGAACAACATTTTCTCACCGCTGGAGAAGACACCGACTTGCATCTCCGACTTGCCCGAATGGGATGGGTGAAATCTGGTGACGATGCAGTTCTCCATTGTCATCCCACGCACCTCGGAGGGCTGTGGGGTATTTGGAAGAAGCACTTTGAATATGCCGTAGGCTTTGGAAAAAATATCCGATTGCACGGTCTTTCAGTTGCCCGTGTGACCTACGCTGGCAGTTGGTATCACCATTTGTGCAAGCTGACTTGGCTGGGCGTGCCGCTGTTGTTCTGGCATCCGGTTGCGGCAGGCTGTCTGTGTGGATTGTTGATTCTGCTCTCCCAAGCCCAAGCTATCATGCAGCCGAGTTGGCGGTGGGTCTTGCTCCCGCTCTTTTCCATCGGCGTGTTTAGCTCGGTGACCATCGGCACCGTGTGCGGTATTTTAGGTGTGTGCAAAAACAAGAATCCTCATCTTCACAAATAATTCCTAGCAATATTGTAAACTACCGCTTTAGTGAGGCTCATGTCTGTTTTTTATGTTTTTTTGAACTCTTTAAGAGTTTGGTTGAAATTATGCTTGCAAAGCGCGGAACGCACCCCATACTCGCGCCTCGTATGATGGAGGAGATTCAACGGGTAACACTGTGTGTTCAAGTGTGCTGCATATTTGTGCTGGCACCCTGCATGGCAGTGGCTGAAACTGAACCGGGTGTCGGGGCTGCTATGCCGCCCGATAGTGCCCAGACGGAGCGGGAAGATTCTCCCTCCAAGGTAGATCCCATCACGCAGACGATCCAGTCAGAGGTGACGCGCCGTGAGAATATTGTGATGTTCTCTCAGCGGGCGATCACAGAGGGATCACAACTCTATGCTGCTGGCGAGTATGAGTCTGCGGCCAATCGTTTCCGCTACGCACTATCCAATCTTCCCCACTCAGAGCAAACACGCCAAGCCTACCAGAATGCCGCCTTCGGCTTGGTCAATGCCAATAATCGTATTGCCCAGACAGCTCTCGAGGCGAAGGAATATGAGAAAGCTCGCAACGCCGTGAGCGAATCGCTCAGCTTTGCTCCCGAGAGTAAGAAGCTTCAAGGTCTCCTCCGCGAGATCAACCTCGCTTCGGGCGATGAAGTTCGCAATGTCCCTTTCTACTCGAAAACCTACAGTGACAAGGTGGCTAAGAATCTGGGCAAAGATCCCGTTATCATGACGCCCGAGTTCATTAAGACAATTGATAAGGTCTCCGAGCTTCTTTACGAAGGCGACCGCTTTCGTGACTCCGGCCAATACGACTTGGCCGATAATCGTTATCAGCAGATGCTCCGCTTCGATCCCTACAATGAAACGGCTCGCCGTTCGCTCCAGCGTTTAGATACCCTCAAAGCCAAATATTATCGTCAGGCCAAAGCCCATTCTCGTGACGAGATGCTCTACCAAATTGAAAAAGGCTGGAGCACCGAGCCAAGCCGCAGCGTCGGCATGCCCAAGCGGGTCACTAACGAAAACCCTGCCGCTATTTCTGGTGTGGTCGCCCTCGAGGAAAGACTCGATACTGGGATAGTAGATAAAGTGTCTCTCGAAGAGTCTTCTATCCAAGACGCTCTTGTGTTCCTGCGCCAGAAATTTGCTGATATCAATTTTGTCTTGAAAGCAACTCTTTCTCCCACAGCTGGCGACACAGCCGATGCTGCGGCTCAGACAGCGCGTATTCCGACCATTACCCTTTCGGTGGAAAACATTCCCCTTGCCGAAGTTCTGCGGCTGATCTGTCAGCAGACTAATTTGACCTACAAAGTCGAGCAGTTTGCTGTTTTGATTGCGCCACAATCTGAAAACTTGGAAGAGCTCTACACCCGTGAGTTTGCTGTGCCTCCAGGTTTCATTCCCGCCATCCCTCCCAACACCGAGAACATGGCTGAAGCTGTGCAGAATCAGCAGAAGGAAGTTCGATCCCGCCTTGAGGGTATGGGTGTGACTTTCAATACAGGTGCCACAGTCAGCTACTTGGGCAAACAGGGGAAATTGGTCGTTCGCAACACGCTCGATATCCTGGATCTTGTCGAGCAGGCTTTGGCGACTGGAGATGAAAATGCGACAACGGATGCTGCTCGCCAAGTCCGCGTAGATGCCCGTTTCATGGAAGTCAACCAGACTGATCTGGATGAGCTGTCGTTTCGTTGGAATATGAATCGCAGGGGCACCACTCAAGGAATTCAGTTTGATGGCTCTTATGTGCCTACGGACACCCCAGGTTTGCGATCTGCAACATCAGCCGCTGCTATGGCAAGTAACACCGCCAACGGCGCTCCTCTGGATCTTAGTGTGGCGAACAATGTGCTAAGAAATATTGGCGAACAGGGTTTGATCAGCATGGCATCTCAGCAGAGCCTGATCTTGGGTAATGCGTTCCAGACAGGCATGACACTAATGAATACCAAGTTGGAAGTGTTGTTAAATGCTCTTTCACAAAAAACTGGCACGGATGTCATGGCTGCGCCTAGTGTGGTTACTCAATTTGGCCGCACAGCGAATATTTTTGTGGGTCGTGAATTCTTTCATCCCGATCCAGAAAACCCGCCTCAGCCTCCACAAATTTCTCAGCTTCCAGTTACTGTTAGTGCGACACTTACGGGATATGCGTTCACACCACCTACACCTAACTTCAACTCAGAACCAACAAAGCTCGGTGTGACACTGGAAGTTACACCAAATCGAGTGTCGGGTTCTGGTAATGAAAAGGTTCTTGATCTGACTATCACTCCGACAGTGAAAGATTTTGACGGGTTTATCAATTACGGATCTTCCATTAACTACATAGATCCTGTCAGTATTACAGTTGCTGGGGTAGCTATACAAAATGTGATTAACATTCCTATTTTTAACGAGCGATCTGTTGAGACTAAGGCTTATGTGGAGGACGGGCAGACTATTCTGCTGGGTGGACTCATGCGCGAGGATTTGCAGGAGGTGCATGATAAAATCCCGCTCCTTGGTGATCTGCCTCTGATTGGAAAGGTATTCCAGTCAAACATTGAGCAAAGCATCAAACGCAATTTATTGGTTTTTGTGACGCCTACTCTCCTTAATTCCCAAGGGGATCCAGCATTTCCTATCAATAGAGAGGATTCTCAGAGTTTTTCGAATGCTCCTAAGTTCACCAAGGTAGCCCGAGTTCAGCCCTTGCCGCCTCCTGATCCGCGTGTGCAAGAAGCGCCTGCGGATGAGATTCAAGCGGTTTCTGACGACAAAAATGTTATGGGTGATGCTGTCACTCAAGGCATGGCTAAATGATGGGGATGGATATGGATCACGCGATGCGATACACGAAAACATTACTGCTGCTGATGGCTGCTGTATGGTCTAGCAACTCTGCTTTTGCTCAAGATCAAGAGGTGGCTTCAGCTCCTGACACAGCTTCTGAAAACCCTTTTGTTCAAGTCCAGAAGCTGGCTGATTCGGCTATAGCAAAGCGGGATGAAAAGCTGAAGCTGGCTGAAACAGCTCTTGAAGAAGCTAAAGCCCTTTTGGATCAGAAGGACTTTGTGAAATCCCTCGCAAAGTTTCGCGAAGTGCTGGACATGTTTCCCACTCCCACCCCAGCAGTAGCTCATATTCAAAATCCGTGCTACGATGGCGCTGCTCTCTGTTTGATCGAGCTGGCTAAGGAGGATGTTGCCTCGGGTCAATTGGATTCAGCTCGCTCTCGCGCTGATGAAGCTTTAGCATTTGCTCCTGAGGATAACCGCATCCAGCTTGAGCGGGTGCGTGTCTATAAGATGATGGGACTTCGACTGGATTTCAAAGGTCGTCCGGTGGTGCATGATGATCCTTCCTACACTCCTACCCATGTCAAAAATATTACCGATGTAAAAAATAAACTCGCTCAAGGCGTGGATCTGATGCAATCGGGTAAATACGAGGAGGCAGAGACTCGGTTTCGTGAGGTGCTGACTGTGGATCCCTACAATGCTGAGGCTCGCAGTCGCATGTCCGAGGTGCTCAAGCATAAGATGCGTTATGCACGCACGGCGCATGAGCAGCAGCGCAACAAAATGATGACTGAGTTGATGTCCATTTGGGAGATGCCAATCACACGCCGGTCTCTAACAGACGCAGCGCCTGAAATAAGTGCCCCTATTTCACGGACTTCCATTGCTGATATTGAACGGCGGATGAAGTCAACCATCCTGCCTGTAGTGAGTTTTGATGAGGAGGCACTGGTGAATGTTGTGGAATTCCTCCGAGCTAAGAGTCGTGAGCTCGATCCCGAGCGCCGCGGCATTAACTTCTTTGTGGATCCTAAAGTAGCGGAAAATCCGGTGTCTTTGACCCTAGCTAATGTGCCTATGTCGGAGGTATTGAAGTATGCTGCCCGTGTGGCCAATGTGAAGCCGACCATTGGCGAGAATGTTGTTTCTCTATTGCCGATGTCAGCTAGCGCCGGGGATCTACTCCGCAAGTCTTACACTGTCCGTCGTGAGTTCTTCGACACAAAACCCAAAAAAGAGGATGAGTCGGGATCAACTTCGCGCAGAAGTCGTCGTTCAAAAAGCAAAGCTAAAGCGGATGTTGGCTCAACAGCCGGTGCTGATGTTCGTGCTGTTTTCGAGCAGAACGGTGTGACTTTCCCACAGGGTTCTTGGGTTCAATATGTTCCCTCGACTGGTATTCTGACCGTCAATAATACTCCAGAGAATCATGAGTTAATTGATGCTCTGGTTGGCACCGATCCCGGTCTTCGTCAGATTGAGGTGGAAGCTAAATTCATTGAAATTGCTCAAAATGACTTAGATGAAGTTTCGACTGCCATGAACATGGTGAAAAATGGTAACTACACCTCAGCACTGGCGACGCCTAGGGCTAGTAGAGAGAACATGAATGGTTTCAATCAACTCGATGGATTAAGATCAAACGGAGACATTTCCCAGAATAGCGTGGAGAACTTACTCTTTGGCGCTTCGACTACGCA
Source organism: Verrucomicrobium spinosum (assembly GCA_020718645.1). Classification (GTDB taxonomy): domain Bacteria; phylum Verrucomicrobiota; class Verrucomicrobiia; order JADLBR01; family JAIBCM01; genus DYRQ01. The sequence continues at coordinate 28,272 of DYRQ01000008.1, read as the reverse complement.
ATCTAATCAGTTGAATACTCAGCTCTCAGTGCTCAATTTTAACATTGATATTTTGGTTCGCGCGTTGTCCCAAAAGCAGTCATTTGACTTGATGTCAGCGCCAAAAATAACAGCCCGTAACGGAGAAATGGCCAAGATTAAAGCTGTAAGAAGATTCTGGTTTCCTGATACATTTAATCCACCCACTTTACCTCCTCCCGCTAATGTGACACTGGGTGTTGGTGTATCCATGGCAAACTCAATTACGCCTGCATTCCCATCCAACTTTCAGGAAAAGCAGTTAGGCGTTTCGTTGGAAGTGACTCCAACCATTCTTGCAAGTGGTGATGAAGTGAATATAGATCTTGTGCCCATGGTTGATGACTTTGAAGGGTTCATTAACTACGGTGAGCCAATTCCATCCCCTGGTGGATCTATTACTGCTGGTCCTTTCGTGACGCAGAATGTAATAAATATGCCTGTGTTTAATACTCGCAAAGTGACAACCTCGGTTTCAGTCAGAGATGGAAACACAATCATGCTGGGTGGTTTGATGAGAGAGGACACAAAAACCATTGATGATAAAGTTCCTTTGCTGGGTGATATTCCATTGATTGGTAGAGCCTTTCGTTCAAAGGTAGAACAGACATTGAAGAAAAACCTTATTGTGTTTGTTACGCCGAGAATAGTGGATGAACGCGGTGAGCTTGTGAATAAGCCCACACCTCCCCCACTTTCAGCGACCACCGCTGTTAACAAGTAAAGGTTAAACTATGAATAAAATTTCACTACTTTGTGCTCTGATAGTTGTTAGTGTTGTTTGCGCTAGTGCTCAGCCTGTTACTCAAAGTAAAAACACGCCGAACATACTGGTGGATGTTGCAAATCCTAAATTAGTGGGCACTTACAAGGGGGTCATAGGTCCTGTTGGCGATATTGGCATAGGTGGTGGATTATTTACGGTCACCATGGCTTTTAATGCTGGGGGTTACCACGATGGAACGCTTTCTACTACCGCTAACACAAATTTCCTTTTGTATCGTGGTCGTCGCACAGCCCTTTCCTTTCCTTCCAATGGTGGTATGTATGTGATGCCAATGGCTCCTGTTGTCCTGCCCCAAGCTCCTGCTGTCGGAGCCACCAGTGGCACATCGACTAGCCGTGTTATTAATGGGTATCCCGACCAACCTAATAATGATCGTGGAACGCACAAGAAGAAGAATAATAAAGACATTTATTATATCATGGAAAGCGCTGCGCCAACTACAGCTGGTCTTGGATTCCCCCTCACACGACTCGAAGGAGTGCTTCGATACCGTAGAGCTCCTGGCACTCTAGTGGTCGGTAAGACGGATTATTATACCAGAAATGGCCAAGTATTTATTTTTACAGCTGGCACATCAGCAACCGCAGATGATGTTCAGACCTTAATGAGTGACCAAATGACCATTGAAATGAAACGCACGACCCGTATATTGCCTTCTTTCATGGTTCCGGGAAAAACTTATCGCTGAGAATTGTTCTTCGTTTTTATGAGAAAGCGGCTCCTGCCGCTTTTTTTATTTCTTCGTTTGTCCTATGTCTGATTCAATCATATCTGTTAATAACACCTCATCCGAAATCTCTCGCCGCAGGACTTTTGCGATTATTTCGCATCCGGATGCTGGTAAGACGACGCTGACGGAGAAGTTTTTGCTCTATGGTGGGGCTTTGCATTTGGCCGGCAGTGTTACCGCCCGCAAGAATCAGCGTGCCACCACCAGCGATTGGATGGAGTTGGAGCGCCAGCGCGGCATCTCGGTTTCTTCCACCGTTCTGCAATTTGAATATGGTAGCTGTGTGGTTAACCTGCTCGACACACCGGGGCATAAGGATTTTTCCGAAGATACTTACCGGGTGTTGACAGCGGTAGATGCTGCGGTGATGGTGGTGGATGCGGCCAAGGGTATTGAGTCTCAGACTCGCAAGCTGTTTGAGGTCTGTCGCCAGCGCGGGGTGCCAATTTTTACTTTCATGAATAAGCTGGATCGTCCAGCTAAGCGCCCGTTGGATCTGTTGGATGAGCTGGAAAGCGTGCTGGGAATCCATGCTATTCCTCTGAACTGGCCTTTGGGTGATGGTGTGGATTTTCGGGGTGTTTACGACCGGGAGAATCGGCAGGTGCATTTGTTTGAGCGCACGCCGCATGGTGCCTATCGGGCGCCTGCACAGGTGGGTGGTGCCGACGATCCTTTTGTCAAAGAGACGCTGGCTCCAGAGGTTTACAGTAGATTCCGGGAAGAGGTGGAGATGTTGGATGGGGCGGGGGCATCTTTTGATCTTGAGGCGATTCGTGCCGGGTTATTGACGCCGGTATTTTTTGGGAGTGCCATGAATAACTTTGGTGTGCAGTTGTTGCTGGACAGGTTTTTAACGCTGGCTCCTGAGCCGGTGGGACGCAAGGGGGCAGAGGGTATCGTGCCGCCTGATCACTCAGATTTTTCGGGTTTTGTTTTCAAAATTCAGGCGAATATGAATCCCAAACACCGGGATCGTGTTGCCTTTATCCGGATCGTGTCCGGTGAGTTCAAGCGGGATATGACAGTGTCGCACCCGCGCACGGGTAAGCCGGTCAGGTTGTCGAATTCGCAGCGTTTATTTGCTCGCGACCGTGAGACGGTGGATAACGCTTGGGCAGGGGATGTGGTTGGCATCGTGGGTAATCATGATTTTCAGATTGGCGATACCCTGAGTGAGGCGGGGCAGATCAAGTTTGATGAGACGCCGAGATTTGCGCCCGAGTGTTTTGCGTATCTGCACAGCACGAGCAGTTCGACTTACAAGCGGTTTCGCGAGGGGTTGGATCAGCTTCTCCGGGAGGGTGTGGCCCAAGCCTTCGAGGTCAAAGACTCAGTGGCTCGAGTAGCCTTGCTCGGGGCGGTGGGGCCGCTCCAGTTTGAGGTTTTACAATATCGGTTGGAGACTGAATATGGGGCTGAGTGTCGAGTGGAGAATGCGCAGTGGTCGCTGGCTTGTTGGGTCAAGCCCAAGCAGGGGACGGATCCTGCTACGCCTCTGCTCCTGCCTTCGGGCGCAGTGCAAACGACAGATATGAATGGGTTCTCTGTGGTGTTGCTTTCGACGCCGTGGTCTTTGAATTATTTTGTGGATAAGAATCCAGGGTTTGATACATCGCGCGTGCCGTTGAGAGTTCGTGAATCCTAAAGGGCATCTCTAAAAACCACCCTGCGATGAGTGGTCGAGGTGGGGGAATCTTATTCAGGCTTGGGTGAGTTGTGGTGGGTAGTGTTCGCGAAGCCAAGTCCAGTGCGTGGATAAGTCAGGGTCTTCGAGTGCTGCATGGCGGTAGCGCGGGTGTGCTACTAGCACGCGGGCGAGGGCTTCTTTGGAGTCTGACTCATGCCCGCTGAGGGCTGCGTAGCAGGCGAAATTATAATCTACCACGGGATCCTCTGGGAATCGCCCAGCGGCGGGTTTGAGGGCGGAGTATGCAGCTTCTGCGGAGTCGGCTCTGCGCGTTGAATACCCCAGCCAGAACCATCCGGCAGAGATTTCAGGTTTGTGCAGGGTGAGGGCCGAGGCGTGGGTTTGAGTGGCAGACCAGTTGTGTCTGGCGGCTTCTAATTCGCACCATTGCAAGAGGGCTGCGGCAGTGTTCTGGAGGTGGGCGGGTAGGCCAAGTAGGCATTGCTCGGCATCGCCGAACATGTGTAGCTCTGCATAAGCCGAGGCATCTTTCAGGTGGCGCAGGAAATCGTCTGGGAAATCGTGGGTCACAGCAGGCTTAAGCCAAGGAGGTCGGGGCTCTGTGGCAAGGGACATCAGTAGCGATGCGCGCCAGTTCCATAGGGGAATGAGAGTCAGTGGCGGTGTAGCAGACTGCGAACCGCAGTCATGAGACGGTCGCGTTTGATGGGTTTTGAAAGCACGAGACAGTTGCCATCGCCTTTAGTAAATAGTTTTTCCTCGTATTCATTGCAGAGGGAGGTGAGAAAAATGGTGGGTGTTTCCGCGTTGAGGCTGATGAGACGGACTTCACCAAAGAGCTGCCATCCGTCCATCTCGGGCATGACCACATCCACGATGAGGAGATCGGGTTTGTTGATGCGCAGGAGATTGAGCATGGTCGAGGGGCTGGTGGTGCCAACGAGCCGTCCTCCCTGCGATTCGACAATGCCGCGCAAGAGTTGAAGCTGGGTGATGTCGTCGTCCACGCAGAAGATGAGCTTGCCCTGTAACTGGGTATAATCCGTCTCTGTGGAGAGTTTGTCCGAAGAGGATTTGACCATGTTGAGCATGTGGGGATTATGGCGAACTATGCCGCGTTAGTCAATCGCCTGTTTGAGAACCTCAGATGACTGGGCGTGAAGCGAGGCCAAGTCGCGGGAGAGTTTAGGGGCTTCGTCGGACTTCCATTTACCGCTGAATTCGGAAGCCTTTTCGCCTGGGGCTTTGTAGAGTCTGGCACGAAACGAGACGGTGCCCTCGCGGTATTCAGCTAATGTGCCTAGAGGCATTTGGCAACCACCCCCGAGACCTGATAGAAAAGCGCGTTCAGTTTCCGCGCAGCAGCGGGAGGCGTGGTGGTTGAGGCGGAAGACGATCTCGCCCACCTCGGTATCGGCGGCACGGCATTGGAGAGCGAGGGCGCCTTGTCCTGGGGCGGGGAGGAGGTCAGGTAGAGGGATGTCGGACATTTTCAGGGAGCCCAAGTCTGGACGGAGCCTCTGGAAACCGGCTTTGGCCAAGACTAGAGCTGCCCAGTGCGGTTTGGACTCTAGCTTGCGTAGGCGGGTATCAATGTTGCCACGAATATCTTCGAAGACTAGGTCTGGTCTCAGGCGGAGAATCTCGCTGCGTCTGCGAGGGCTGCCTGTGGCGATGACAGCGGCGTGTGGGAGCTGATCGAGTGTCCATCCTTCGCGGCTGATGAGTAGGTCGCGGGCATCTTCACGCTGGGGAATAGCGGCGACCACCAGTCCACCTAACGCCTCGGTGGGGAGATCTTTTAAACTATGGACAGCGACATCAATTTTTGAGCGGATGAGAGCTGTTTCGAGTTCTTTGGTGAAAAGTCCCTTGGGAAGTTTCTTGGGCAGGGGTTTATCAGGTTCCTCGTCTGGTATGGGGATGATGCCGAAGATGGGGTTCACCTCATAGCGGGGTTCTTTTTGGAGTTTGTCCCCTGTGGTCTTGATGATCTGGATCTGGAACCGGATTTTGGGGTGGCACTTCTCTAGCGCCTCTTTGATTAGGGTGGTCTGTGCCAAGGCCAGGGCGCTGCCACGGGTGCCGATAACGACGGTTCTCATACTCGATATTTGGTGCCTTGAGACGGCTTTGGCAAGCGCGAGTTGCTGGTGATAAAAACATCTTGTCATCTCTGCGGTTTCTGCTTGCATAGCTGTTCCCTTCGAGGAAGCGGTCCGGGTAGGAGCGCCGGAGGGAAAAAGATTAACCTGGGCGCAACTTCGCCCAGCTAGACAGGACAGCGGACTATCAATCAACCAATCCCGTCTCGTTTCCCGAGGCACTCCCGCTGATCCCAATCGAAAACAGGAATCCAAATACTATGTCAGTTATGGCAGACTTGCTCTCCAAATCGCGCCGCGATTTCTCTGAGGGCACCATCGTCACAGGCACCGTCGTCGAACTCCGCGACCGCGAAGTGCTCGTAGATATCGGCTACAAGAGCGAGGGTGTTATCCCCCGCAACGAATTTGAAGAACCCAATGCGATCCAGCTTGGGGACGAAGTCAAAGTGCTTCTCGAGCGTTTTGAAAATGACGAGGGCATCGTCGTCATCTCCAAAGAGCGCGCCGACCAGCGTCAGAACTGGGAGCGTGTGGTGGCGGCGTTTAACGACACCGGCATCATCGAAGGCAAAGTCCGTTCCGTCGTCAAAGGTGGTCTTATTGTGGGAGTCGGTTGCGACGCGTTTCTACCCTCTTCTCAGGTGGACATTATCCCGCCCAAGAACCTTGGCCAGTATCTCGGCCAGACACTGACGCTCAAAATCGTCAAGCTCAACGAAGAGCGCAAAAATGTCGTGGTTTCCCGCCGCGAAATCATCGAAGAAGAACGCGCCCGCAAACGCGCCGAACTCCTCTCGCAGATCGCCAAAGGTGCCACTGTTACCGGCACAGTCAAAAACCTCACCGACTTCGGTGCGTTCATTGATTTGGATGGGCTCGACGGCCTGCTCCATATCACTGACATGTCTTGGAACCGTATCAACCACCCCTCCGAGCTGCTCAAAGTCGGCCAGGAGATCGAGGTGCTGGTGCTGGATGTGGATCGCGAAAAAGAGCGCGTTTCTCTCGGCCTCAAGCAGAAGAGCGAAAATCCTTGGGAGAAAATCGGCGACCGTCTGCCCGTGGGCAGCAAGGTTCATGGCAAAGTCACCAACCTCCTTCCCTACGGTGCATTTGTCCAGATCGAGCCAGGCATCGAAGGTCTCATCCATGTCTCCGAACTCTCGTGGACCAAGCGCATCGCGCGTCCCTCGGATGTTCTCAAAGTGGATCAAGAAATCGAAGCCGTGGTGCTCAGCATCAACACCGCCGAACAGAAAATCTCGCTCGGCGTCCGTCAGCTCGAGCCCAATCCGTGGGACAATGTCCACCTCAAGTTCCCCGTGGGCCGCACGGTCAAGGGCGTCGTCCGCAACCTCACCGCCTACGGCGCGTTTGTGGAGCTGGAAGACGGTATTGACGGCATGATCCATGTCTCCGATATGTCTTGGACCCGCAAGCTCAGCCACCCGAGCGACATGCTCAAGAAAGGCCAAGAAGTCGAGGCCATGGTGCTGGAGATTGATAAAGTTAACCAGCGCATTTCCCTCGGTCTCAAGCAGCTTGCTGACGATCCGTGGAAGAACATCGAAGAGCGTTTCAACATCGGCAGCGTTGTCACCGGCAAGATCAGCAAGATCGCCTCGTTCGGTGCCTTCGTGCAGCTTCAGGACGACATTGACGGCCTCGTGCATATCTCGCAGATCAGCGAAGACCGCGTCGAGAAAGTCAAAGATGTTCTCAAGGCTGGCCAAGAGGTCACAGCCCGTATCATCAAAGTTGATCGCACAGAGCGGCGCATCGGTCTCTCGATCAAAGCAGCGGATTACTCCGCAGAAGACTTTGAGAAAGAGCGCCAGGCGTTCGACACCATCAAACCAGGCGAGGATCTGGTCACGATGGGCAGCGCCTTCGACAAGCTCGAAGAAGACTATCGACCGGGGCAGAAATAATCCCCAGCGAGAGTCGCTTGACTATCGCGGGCGGGGCATGTCCCCGCCCGCACTTTTTTAGAGATCCCATTTTTTAGCTACGACCAAAATCATGAGCCCGCAGGAACAGCTCGAGGCGCTTTGCCTCGGCACCGAGACGATCCATTCGAAGGAAGAGCTGCTGAAAAAATTGCAGGAGGGCCGCCCACTCCGCGCCAAGCTCGGTGTGGATCCCACTTCCCCCGACATTCATCTGGGGCACACGGTTCCCCTCTGCAAGCTCCGGCAGTTTCAGGATCTCGGGCATATCGCCGTTCTCATCATAGGCGATTTTACCGCTCGCATCGGCGATCCGACCGGACGCAAGAGCACCCGCCCTGTCTTGGCGCCTGAAGCCATACTTGCCAACGCGAAGACTTATGAGGAGCAGGCTTTCAAAATACTCGACCGCGCCAAGACTGAGATAGTCTGGAACGGCGAGTGGTTCGGAAAAATGGGTGCAGCAGACTTGCTGCGACTCATGGCTCGCCGTCCTGTGGCGCAGATGCTCCAGCGGCGCGATTTCAAAGAGCGCTGGCAGGCTAACGAGCCGATCATGCTGCACGAGTTGGCCTACCCACTGTTGCAAGGCTGGGATTCAGTCGAGGTGCGAAGTGATGTGGAGCTGGGCGGCAGCGACCAGCTTTTCAACCTGCTTGTCGGGCGCGACCTGCAAGAGCAGGAGAAGATGAGCCCGCAGATTGTCATGACCCTGCCTATTCTCGAAGGGCTCGACGGTGTGGAGAAAATGAGCAAATCCCTCGGCAACATCATCGGCGTGACCGAGGCGCCGCTCGAGATGTTCGGCAAATGTATGAGCGTCTCCGACGACTTGATGCGCCGCTGGTATCAGGTGTTGCTGACCCGTGAATGTGACCCGAGTGCACACCCCATGGAGTCGAAGAAGCAGTTGGCCGCCCAGATCACCGCCCGTTTCCATGGGGAGGACGCAGCCGCCCAAGCTCGTGCCTCGTGGGAAAAACAGTTTTCACAGAGAGAAATTCCCGAGGATATGCCCTCGTATCGCTTGGTGGCTGGCGAACCCCTCTGGCAGCTTCTGAAAAATGCTGGGCTTGCACCGAGTGGCAGCGAGGCGCGCCGAATGGTCAAGCAGGGAGCCGTTTCCCTCGACCAGAACAAACTTGCCGACGAAAACCAAGTGCTGGCAGCACCTGGAATAGTGAAATACGGCAAGCGCTCTTATCTCAAACTCGAACTATAACACTTACCGAGCATGACACCTCGCACTCAAAACCTACGCATCCGTGGCACACGCCGACTCAAGGCACCTGCGGAACTCCAGCAAGAACTCCCGGCGACAGCCGCCGTATCCGCGCATGTCGTGGAATCCCGCAAGGCGGTGGAAAAAATTCTCTCGGGTGAGGATTCCCGCCTTCTCATCATCTTGGGTCCATGCTCCATTCATGACACCGAGGCAGCTCTCGACTACGCGCGTCGCCTGCAACCACTGCGCGAGGATTTGTCGGCGCAGTTTGAGATCGTCATGCGCGTCTATTTTGAGAAACCCCGCACCGTGGTCGGTTGGAAGGGACTCATCAACGACCCGTCGCTCGATGATTCGTGTGACATTGAAAAAGGTCTGCAAATCGCCCGCGAACTCCTGCTCGACATCAATGCGCTCGGCATCCCGGCAGCCACGGAGTTTCTGGATCCTTTCGTGCCGCAGTATATCGCCGATCTCATAGCGTGGGCGGCCATTGGTGCCCGCACCACCGAGTCCCAGACGCACCGCGAACTGGCCAGTGGACTCTCAATGCCTGTAGGCTACAAGAACGGCACAGACGGCGGTTTGCAGGTGGCCATGGACGCCATGGTGGCTTCCCGCTCTCCCCACACTTTTCTCGGCGTGGATCCAGCCGGCAATATCAGCCTCGTGCGTAGCACGGGCAATCCGCATGGGCATGTGGTTTTGCGCGGTGGGCGCGGGAAGACTAACTACGATCCTGAGAGCATTGCTGAAGCAGCAGGTTTACTTGCCAAGGCGGGGTTGCCTCCGATTGTCATGGTGGATTGCAGTCACGCGAATTCCTCCAAGCAGCATGCCCGGCAAGAAGCAGTTTGGCGTTCGATCGTGGAACAAAAAATCGCAGGGGATAAAGCGATTATCGGAGCGATGATCGAGAGCCATATCCACGAGGGGAACCAGCCATTTCCGCAGCCTATCGAGCAACTCAGCTATGGGGTTTCGATCACCGACGCCTGCATCGCATGGGAGACTACGGAAAAAATGCTGCGCTGGGGTGCCGAGAAGCTCTCTTCGAGATAATCCGAAAATTTTAGCCTAGCACGCAATGGCGGGCGAAGCCTGCCGCTCTCTCTTTTTGTCGTTATTCTGGATGCTTTTTCGCTGAGGGGATTCCCGACCCTGCCTCCATTTATACGCAGTCCATGGCTTGATTTGCAGTGACAGGAAACCGGGGATCCGATTGCCGAACAGAGAGAAGCTTCGCTGGGGTGGGGGAGGAAAAAAGAAGAGTGGGCAGAACTGGATTCGAACCAGTGAAGGCAATGCCAGCAGATTTACAGTCTGCCCCGTTTGGCCACTCCGGAATCTGCCCGAATGGGAAGGCTGACCGTAACGAGATTTTGCTAGGAATCAATAGTTTATTCTAGATCATGCGAAATAATTTGCGGCTTGGGATGCAAGGGTGCAGTGTAGTGTATGGCTGATACGGTGATTGAAATGGTGGTGTTGACTGGGGCTGGTGTTTCCAAGGAGTCTGGCATTAATACTTTTCGCGATGCCGAGGGGGAGTGGACTAAGTATCGCATCGAGGATGTCGCTTCGCCAGAGGCTTTCGCTTCCAATCCCGGGATTGTCCACTCATTTTATAACGCCCGTCGTGCGCATTTACTCGAGGCCGAAGTCCAGCCCAACGCCGCTCACCGCGCGTTGGTGCAGCTCGAAGAAGTGCTGGGTGACCGGTTTATGCTCATCACGCAAAATGTGGACGATCTCCATGAGAGGGCTGGTTCACGGCGCGTGATTCATATGCATGGCGAACTGCTGAAAGCCCGTTGCACCCACTGCGGCGCAGTGACGGATGTCACCGTTGATCTGGGGCAGGGAGAGTCGTGTCCTACTTGTGCTCAAGAGAACACGCTCCGGCCTCACATCGTTTGGTTTGGCGAGATGCCTTTGCAGATGGAGGAGATATTTCAGGCTCTGGGACGGTGTTCCCACTTCATTGCCATCGGCACCTCGGGCACCGTGTATCCAGCAGCACTTTTTGTGGAGCATGCCTCGAAATCGGGGGCGACGACGGTGGAGCTGAATCTGGAGAAATCCGAAAATGCCCGCTCTTTTGGGGAATCCATTTACGGTCCGGCCACGACAGTGGTGCCGCAGTTTGTGGAGAGTTACTTGCGCCGTCGCGTTTGACGAGGGCGGATCTTGTTAGTGCAAGATGTGGAGTTCGGGCTCCCAGGCTCCATTGCGCCAATGGAGTGTGGCAACAGAGCGGGGGGCTCCTTTATTGCCTTTGCCAGCGGAGCCAGGGTTAAAAAGAAGCAGACCTTGGTGCATCCTGTTTTCGGGGACATGGGTGTGCCCGAAGATGAGCCAATCGCAGTCCGTTGGCAATTTGTAGGGCAGGATGTGTGTCATGAAAAAGCGGACGCCATTGCACTCCCTGCGCTCGATTTCCTTGTAGCCTGTCAGCATATCATTGTTGCCGAGCACGGTCACTAGCGGAGCTAGGGTGCGCAGTGGGTCGAGGATGGACTCCTTGCAGATGTCGCCTGCGTGAAAAATAAGGTCAGCTCCTGCGAAAAGGAGGTCTATCCGCTCGTCGTAAACATTGTGCGTGTCAGCAATCACGCCGATTTTTTCCATGGCCTCTTGAGCATGGTGTTCTTGGACGAGTTTGCAAGACTAGAAGCGAGGACGGGAGCATCGGCATCATTTACTATTGAGGCAACACGGTGATTCGCCGTTGCATTTGCTGGCGATGATTTTTAGTATAGGGGACATGAAGAGGATAGGTATCAAATTATTGACAGTCTTCGCTGTGCTCTGCGTGGCTGGAGCTCATGGAGCAGAGGCGCCTGCTGCGAAGCCAACGGTAGAGACACTGCAGACGCAGGTGGCAGCGCTGGAGGAGAAGGTGTCCGAAATCCGGTCGCTGGTAGAGTCTGGGCAAAAACAGCAGAGCGAAACTGCGAGCGAGACCAGATCCCGTTTGGAGCAAGCCATCGCGCATGCCGCAGCGCAGAATGATAAAACAGCTATGGCACAGGCTAAAGAAGTTGAGGATAAGATCGAGGATCGCATCAAGTCAGTGAACCTCCGCCTGAACGATATGAGCCTGACGGTTTCAGGGCGGCTACGGGATTTGTTCACGACCATGGCCGGAATGTTCGTGGTCGTTTTTATCGTGGGATTAGTCGTCGTGCGACGCGGCAGGCAGGTGCCACACCAAGTTCCAGCCGAGACACCTTTGCCGATACCGACTTTGCCTGCTGGGCTTCTGAAGGATCTGAAAGCGGCGGCGGAGAGTCATCCGGAACTTGCAGCGCTCCTGAGCAAGCACGGGGTGAAATAGCGGTTGTTTTTTTTGAGGATATTTTAAAGCATCCCATCGGCTTCGGACCAGTGATTATTGTATGTCGTGGCGTTATTTCCCTGAGATGGCTATTTGGGCAGTGGCCATTTTATTGCGCTGCTGGCTGATTGAAATAAAGCCCCTTCATTTCGATGAGGGTATCAACGGCTGGTTTGCGGATCAGATGACAGTCAATGGCTACTACAGCTATGACCCGACCAACTATCACGGGCCGTTGCACTTTTATGCGGTGTTTCTTTCTCAAACTCTATTTGGCAGGGAGGTGTGGGCGCTGCGTCTGCCGGCTATGGTTGCGAGTATTTTGTCTGTGTGGGCTATGTTGCGCCTGCGAGAGTTTTTCGGCTTGGGAGTTTCGCGTCTTGCAGCCTTGGCCATGGCGCTCTCGCCTGCATACATTTTCTACGGGCGATATTCTATTCATGAGTCATGGCAGGTTCTGTTTTCCATCTTACTTTTTCATGGGTTGCTGGGTCTCTGGCGCACGGGCACGCGGCGGGCTCTGTTTACTGTGGCGACCGGAATTGCAGGGTTGATTCTGACGAAGGAGACTTACATCCTGCACATGGGGTGCATGATACTCGCTGTATTGACATGGTGGATTATGCAGCGGGTCTCGCCATCGCATCCACTCTGGCCCATGGCACAGCAGCAATGGAAGCTCAAGGATGCACTGCTGGCGGGTGGGTTGTCGTTGCTGGTGATTATTTTTTTCTATTCAGGCACCTTTCGCGACTTTCGTTTGTTGAGCGGGCTCTATAAAACATTCCAATCGTGGGTTTCAACGGGCGTGCATCACAGTGGACATGAAAAGAAGTTATATGATCTTGCAGGGCCATTGAATTGGTATTGGGTCTATCTGATGGGGCGCTATGAGTGGCCTGCGTTGATGGGACTACTGGCCTGTGTGCGCTATATTTTCCCATCAGATACACGCTTTCGCTACACGGCTATCCTGGGCGCGGGGACGCTGTTGGCTTACTCGATTATCCCTTATAAAACACCGTGGTGTGTGGTGTCGGTGCTCTGGCCGTTTTATATCATCTTGGGTGGAGTTCTGCGCGAGTTGGGAGCCAGCGGTGCCCGGAGGTGGATAGTGTGGGCTGTTGCACCGTTGCTGGGGGTGTCGCTCGTGTTGGCGATACAGCTAAATTTTTTCCGATATACCGATACGCGCGAGCCGTATGTCTATGTGCAAACTCTCAAGGATATAGAGCGGCTCACGCGTCCGGTGCTGGCCTTGGCCGAGAAAGAGCCCGACGGGTTTCAGCTCCGGGGAATTATCATGCTCGAGAGTTACTATCCACTACCTTGGTATTTCGGTGATTTCACACAAGTGGGATATTATAAAAAGGATTCACCGCCGACCCAGTGGGATGCCGATTTTGTGGTTGTTGAAGCTGTCGCTGCCGCTCAGACTGAGGCGAAGTTCCATGATTCCTATTACAAAATCCCCTTTACCCTGAGGAACTCTCAAGAGCAGAGTGTGGCCTATCTATCTGCACGGAAATTTGGGGGGCTTCTGGGCGGAACTCCCGAGATACAACCAACTGCTGGAGCCGCGCAGTGACAGGAGATAAATGGGGATCAGGTATGATCACAGCCACCGGAGTGGGTGTGGTCGCGGCTATCGTGCTGGCATCTGTGCTGGGTGGGCTGAATCACAGTCTGGCATGGGGTGCTTTGGGAGTAGGTTGCGCTGGGGGGGTGTGGGCATTCTGTCAAACCCGATCGAAACAGTGCTCTCGTCTAAGTCAGTGGGATATTGTTTTGTTCACCGTTTTTGCTCTGGCATCACTTCGGGCTTTTTTGTGGGTGATATATCCAGCGGGGGATGAGTGGCGTATTCTCTCGCCTCATAATCTAGGTGACATCTCGCTCCACATACAATTCATCCGCTATTTTGCAGGCGGAGTAGAGTTCTGGCCGGCAAGCCCGATTCTCTCTGGTGTTCCCCTGAGTTATCCCTTGGGAGTAGATTTGTGGAATAGCCTACTTCTGCTCGCGGGGGTGTCAGTGGAGCGTGGGCTGATTTGGACCGGGCTTGCAGGAGCGGGACTGACAGCGTGGGCGCTGTGGCGTTGGGGTGGAGCGTTTGCGATGGCCGCGCTGCTTTTCAATGGTGGAGTGGCTGGTTTTGCAATCCTGCAGACTGGGCAATGGCAGGACTACCAAGCCGATCTGGCCTGGAAAAACTGTTTTCTCACGATGCTCGTGACACAGCGCGGTTTGCTCTATGCGCTGCCCTGTGGGTTGCTGCTTTTGCGCGCATGGAGAGAGGACTTTTTTCGGAACGGGTCGGGATTTCCTCGGGGTATTCAGTTTGTTCTCTACGCGACGATGCCGTTCTTCAGCGTGCATGCCTTCCTCTTCCTGAGCCTGGCGTTGGCTGCGATATTTTTTTTCGCACCTCAGCACCGGGTCAGATTAGCCCTGTTTGTCGCAGCAGCGGTTATTCCAGCGACTGCGGCAGTCTGGTTCGTGACAGGAGGTTTTTCTGCGGGGTCAGGTCTGCGTTGGCAGCCTGGATGGATGCAGGCCGATGGGGGATGGAAATTCTGGGCCGTCAATTTTGGGATCAGCCTTCCTCTCATGGCGTGGTTGTCGTGGCGGTGCGCACGGCGTGGGGATTCGGAATCCCGCGCTTTTGTATCCGTGTCGCTGACTGTTTTTCTCCTCTGCTTCTTGATCGTCTTTGCTCCTTGGGAATGGGATAACACAAAACTACTACTCTGGGCTTGGCTGGTTGCAGCGCCCTATCTTTGGGCTCACATTCTCGAGCCACTGAAGCCCATCCTGAGAGCGCCACTGTGCGTGCTGCTTTATTTCTCTGGGGCAGTGTCGCTGATGGCAGGGCTCGATGGACGGCACGGCTACGCATTGGCACGGAGATCAGAACTCGCAGCCGCCAGCAAGGCGCTCCGCGAAGTGCCGGCAGGCACCAGAATTGCAGTGCTTCCGCAATACAATCATCCTGTCATCCTGCTCGGTTATCCAGTGGTCTGTGGGTATGAAGGGCATTTGTGGAGCCACGGTCTGAGCTATCAGGAATCCCTGGTAAAACTCCGTGCTGTGTTGCGCAATGAAACGGGTTGGAGGAAAGCGGCGCAAGAACTCGGGGCGGAGTGGATTTATTATCGGGGACAGGCTCCCGTGCTCTACAGGGTGAAAGAGAGTAACTGACTCCGCTGGGATGCAGAGAGTCGTGAGGCTCACACCTCGTCTAGCATGCCCGTCAGGTCTGTGGTGTCGGAAGGATTTTTCATGCGCTGATCGCGTTGCTCGGGCAGCTCTATTGTCCGCGTCAGATAATCTGCGAGGGCATCCACGGTTTTAGCAGTGGCTCCCAATTTGGATTCGTAGAGATCTCGTGCGCGGTGGGCTAGCACTTGGCGGAGGCTGGGGTCTGAAAGAAGTTTTTTCAAGGCGCTGTTAAGTTGGATTTTGTCAGTGGCACGAAGCACAGCACCCCCGAGAGCAAATTCGCCGGCCATCGGCTCGAAGTTTGCCATGTATGGACCGAAGACCACCGGGCTCATGGCCTGCACGGGTTCGAGAAAATTCTGTCCGCCTTTTCCCAATACGCTTTTGCCGACAAAAGTGACAGTGGCCAGACCGTAGAATCCACGCAGTTCCCCTGTGCTATCGAGCACCAGCACGCGGTTGCTCTGGCTGGGTTCCTTGAGTTTGGAACGGCGTTTGTGTTGGATGCCCATTTTGCGAAGCTGTTGAGAAATCTCGCTGCCTCGTTCGGCATGTCTTGGGGCGAGAACCAGATAGACATCCCCCAATTTTTCAGGGTTCTCCTGCACCATCTGTTGCCACATGGCGGCGATCATTTTCTCCTCGCCTGCATGGGTGCTGCCAGCCAGCAGGATGGGTTGGCCATCCTTCCATCCGGCGACACGCAGGATCTCGCGTGGGTCAGCATGGCCGGAAGCCCTCACTTTGCAGACATCGTATTTCATGCTGCCTGTGTTGACGAGGTGATTGGGGGGGGCGCCGAGAGCTTGGTAACGCGCTAGGTCTTTCGCATTTTGTGCGCACACTAGGGAGAGCTGTTGGAGGAAAGGTAGGACAAACCAGTTGCACGCTTTGTATCGTCGTTCCGTGCGCTGGGAGAGGCGGGCATTGACCATGACTACAGGCACAGATCGCCGCTGGGCTTCCCACATGTAGTTTGGCCAGATCTCCGACTCGATCAGCACCAGCACGCGGGGCTGGAGAGCCATGAAAGTCCAGCGCACAGATGGGAGGAAATCGAGAGGGTTATAGATGACCTGAACATCATCGGGCACCTGCCGGAGGGCAACTTCGCGACCTGTCGGAGTGGTGGTGGTCAAAAGGATGGGTAGCTCAGGCCAGCGGCGACGAGCCTCTCTAATGACGAGTGTAGCCAAGTTCACTTCGCCCACGCTGACAGCATGGATCCAGACGCCGCCGCGGGCGTTGAGCACGCGTTTGAGGGTAGCTGGTCCGAGCAGACCAAATTTTTGCAAAAGCCCTCGACCCGATCTTCCGCGGCGGATGGTCTTGTAGAGGTAGGGCAGCGAGACTACGGCAAAAAACACTGCGAAAAGCAGGTTGTAGCACAACTTGATCCAGAATGTTTTATTCACAGGGTTCCCCATCCTAGCAGCACACAAGGCAGGATACCACGGCAAAAAATCATCGCCTCCACCATCGTGCCTCCCTGATGGCTCCGACAAAACGAGTGATCCATGTCGGGTGCTGCTCGCGGGCCTCTCGTAGAGTGGAGCCGAGTTGGATGGAGGCTGTAGGGTGTTTTGCCCGTGCCATCTGCTGCGAGAGGTAGATGCCCGAATGCCCCCCCGTGGCATAGGCGGCATAGCAGGCCACGCCGAAAGAGATGGCGTGCTGTGCACCGAACAACTCCATGCCCATGACAGCGCACGCCAGCGGGGTGTTGGAGGCTCCGGCGAAGAGGGCGATAAATCCAATCGCCGCGAGAAGATCTGCGGGACCTGACCCTATCAAGGACATGGAATGTCCTAGACCAGCCCCGATGTAAAACAACGGTGTGACCTCGCCGCCCTTGAACCCGCCTCCCAACGCTAGCGTGGTGAAGACCGTTTTCCACCACCATGCCCAAGGGTGTTCCGGGGAGGCTCGAAACAGAGACTCGATCGTGGCGTCTCCCGCGTGGGGGGACCAGACCCCCAATCCAAGATACTCCTTTGTGCCGAGCAGGTGGGCCAGGGCCACTACCAGTGCCCCCGCTAGTGCCGGGCGGAGCAAAGGGTGGGTGGTGATTTTTTTCAGCCAGGCTTGGAACAGGTGCACCATCTCGCAGAAAAGTGTTCCAACCATTCCAGCTACTGCACCCAAGACGACCACCTGCGCAGCCAGCCATCCCCCAGGGACTGACAGACCTCCTAGGGAGAGAGTGTCAGCGAGAAAGTCTATGCGATAGTGCGAGTGATGGGCACCCCATGAGCGACAAACCCAATCTCCCACCAATGAAGCCAGCAGGCAGGGCAGCCATTGAGCGTGATGCAATCTGCCTACGGTGACCACTTCAATGGCGAAAATAGCCCCGGCCAGCGGTGTTCCAAAAACAGCTCCGAATCCCGCAGCGACACCCGCCATCAAGAGCGTGCGTGTTTCAGCGTGTCCGAGTTTCCACCATCGGGCGCAGCCCCCGGCGATACTCCCTCCCATCTGCACCGCTGTTCCCTCTCTCCCCACAGAGCCGCCGCAGAGGTGGGCGATCAGGGTCGAGATCAAAATCAGTGGTGCCATGCGCCGTGGCACGCCGCCTCCGGGCTCATGGATGCGCTCGAGTATCAGATTATTGCCACCCTCAGACGAACTTCCCCAGCGCAGGTAAAGCCAGCCTGTCAGCCCTCCTGCAAGAGGCAGCGCGTAGAGAAGCTGTGGGTGGTCGAAACGAAGCCGAGTGACAGTGTCCAGCGCCCAGAGGAAAAAGGCACAAGCACTACCGGTTGCTGCGGACATGATGAGGATCCCCAGCATCCACCGCCAAGTGTCACGGGTCAATCTCATCGCGGGCAGATCATTTTAAATCCACCCAAAGCGTGCGTGCGGCTTGGTCGGTAGGCAGGTCATCTAGGCGCGCACCCCACTGGATAGAAGCGCCCTTGCGAGCATGCTTTAATTCTTGGCGAGCCAACACCTCCAGCTCTTTTGTCCTGAGCGCAGTGCAATTGGTGGAGAGGAGGATGCTGGCCTTGGGCGCTGCCAATTCGAGGGAGAGCTGGAACAGCGTGGCCATGTCGCGTTCCACCTGAAACGGGCGCCCTTTGGCACCACGGGAAAAGGTTGGCGGGTCGAGGATGATCACCCCAAACTTCTCCCCGCGCCTAGCGAGTCTGGGCAATACTTCCAAGACATCATCTGCGATAAATGTCTGACCCTCTCGGGGTATGGCGTTGGCATCAAAATTACCCGCGCCGCGCATGAGCGATTTTTTTGACAGATCCACGCTCGTGGTTGCTGCTCCGGTAGTAGCAGCTACTACCGAGAATGAGCAGGTATAGGAAAAGCAGTTGAGAAGCGATTTCGGAGCTAGGGATTTGACCCGCGCGCGGTTGGCGCGTTGATCTAAAAAGAAACCGGCTGAGTAGCCTGCCAGAAAATCGAGGTGGTAACGCAGACCCGCCTCTACAGCCCAGCCCTCGGGTGGGAGATCCGTATTGCCATAGGTCTGCTGGGGCGCGTCGCGCTCGCTGGGGTTGCGTGGCAAGTCGCGCACGAAGATTCTCTCCACGGCAACTTCTGCGGCCTCCATACGACTGAGTATTTCTGGGACGATCTCCCAAGGGGGAGCCCATTTGCAGGAGGCCAAAATATCAGCGCCGAACCGCTCCACGCGCCAGTCGGGATGCGGCAAGACGCAGTAGGCTGTGGTGCCCTCGGTCTCGAAGGCGCGGTGCAAATCGTTCGGTAGCCAATCCTGTTCCATGCTCTCTATCCTTATAGTTACTTTTTCTTTTTCGAGGGGGTCGAACTTTTCTTGGAGCCCGACCAAGTGCCCAGTCCCTGCTGTTTGGCGCGGGCTTGCAGCTCATCGAGTTTTTTGACAAAGCCAGAGGACTCCACCACGCCTGGGATGGTGGCATGGGCTCCGTAGGATCTGGCCCATCCCTCGGCCACGAGTATTTCCGACAAGGGTTGACCCTTGGCGGTGAGCACATGCGCGTAGTAGCGGGGCATCGAGCTGGAGCCCATCGCATCCTCCCAGCGAGTGTGCACGGTGAAAGAGCCCGAGCCGATCAGCTCCTCGGTGCGTCGTGCGGCGCACTCGCCAGCCGCCAGCACTTTTTTCTGTGATACACCAAAATATTTTGCCTGCTCTTTGACCCGTTCAGGCACCTGCTTGGAGTCCTCAGGAGAATCCACGAAGTAGAGGCGGAAGATGTATTCTTTGCCGCCCGCGGTTGCGTGAAAACTGTCAGCGTCGTGATATGCCTCATGGATGAATCTCACACCGTCGAGCTTCACCCATTTTCCCTCTGGCATCCTATCGGAGGAATGGTGTGAGGGTGGGGAGGAGTGCGGTGCTGTTCCGGCCCCGATGTCAAATGGCTTCTGGATTGGCTGCAATTCGAATTGCGCGAGTGCTGCGAGTGGCAAGGCGAGGCAGAGTGCGACAAGGCTGAGGGTGTTCATGGTTTTTTCTCCTTGGGTAAGGGGGTGGTATCGAGCAGAGAGTTGAAGTTGGGCAGCGAGTGGAGTGGGGCAAAGCGATCATCTCGCTTCATTGCCGCCCTGCGTGGGGCATCGGCAGCCGCTACCCATTTTTTGAAAAATGCGAGAGCCAGCGGTTCGCGCCCATTCATTTGCGAAGCCAAGGCGCCGTGGGCGAGCAGAGAGAGATTATCGGGCTCCAGCTCAGACCAGCGTTCCAAGCAGCGCAGGTGCAACTCTACTTGGTCGTAGCGGTGGGTGACCTCGGCAATTTTTTTAATGGGATCAACCCCGATATTTGTTCTCGCCAAGAGTTCGAGCACCGGCGCTTTCATGTCTCCAAACTCCCCGAGCTTCCCGTGCGCAAGAGCCAAGACAATGAGGTCGTCGGGAGCGAGAGGGGAGGGTTTGGACTGGATCTCGCGAATCGCGCCACGGGTGTCGCAGGCGAGCAGGGAGGCCTGATGCATCTCCCGCAGAGTCTCGCTGCCCGGATCGCGCCCGACTGCTTGCGCGAGTAATTGCACCGCTTCATTTTCCCGCCCGATTTCAATCAGCATGCGCCCGAAGCCAGCAGTGGCTTCCATGTTGTCGGGAGCCAGTCGCAGCGCTTGGCGGTAGGCATATTCCGCTTCTTCGGTCAGGCTGCGGTGGGTGTAGATGTTGGCGATGTTGTGACGCAGTTTGGAGAAACCCATACGGGCCGGGCGGTCGTGCTCGAATTTCGGGTCCGCGAGCAGTCGAGCCGTGTAGTCGTCCCAGAAGGCTCGATCTCGTTGCAGGCTCTCACGAGTAATCGCAGGCAGTGGCTCCGGGTGGATTTTCAAAAAGAGACCCCACGGCTCCGCATGGGGGTAATACCACTCCATGGGGAAGCTCTCTTCGACATAGAACGGGCGGGTAGCCTTGTTGTCGTCGAATATTTTTTTCGAGATGTCACCGCTAATGGCAAAGACATCTTCGAGCCCCGAGATAGTCACGGGAGATCCACCGAGCCGCCGGCTCTTCTTCTCGGCGTGTTTTTGGAAAATCTCATCCACCTCTGGTTGCGTGGGCAACCGCAAAGTTTCTTTGGGGTAGATCGTGTTGCGCCCAAGCCAGCGTTCAAAAAAACAATACCGTTGCCTGCGCGACTCATCGTAATGAGCGCGGATGTATTTCATGTAAGTAGAGTCGGCTAGGGCATTTTGCGTGATGATGGTCACGCCAGATTTATCGAAGGCCGGATCTTTCTTGAAGGCAGCAGGCTGAAGACTCTCGCAAAATATGGTGTAGGTCGTCACGAACCGTCCGGGATCAGTGCCACCGAACACGACCGCGTTATCCTCGACCATCGCCAGAGAGTCGCGCCCGAACTGCCACCCGAACCAGTGTCCCCGTTGTTCGCAGGTGGCGTGGTTGATACGAAAAGGAATTACAGGAGCCAAAGCGGCAAGCCAGAGGGCAGAGGCTGGGAGTCTCTCAAATTTCTGGAGAACAAAGAGGAGCCCGAACGCAGTGCCATAGCCGATCCAGAGAGCGAAAGTGCAGTGGCTTTGCAAAAAGAATGTCCTGCCCACCCAGCCAGCTTGAGAGTCAGTGCTCGTGCCCATGACAGCCATCTGAAAAAAAGCCATGCCGACAAACGCTGCTAGTGTGAACCAGAGCCACGAAGATTCTTTCTGGCCAAAAAAGGCCCAGAAAGGCAGCACGCAGAGCACGAGGAGTGAGAGGGGTAATGAGATATTCTTTTCCAAACTGCCGAAGTAGTGGCCCGCCTGCTTGGCGAGCTTAATCGGGAGTGGATCGGAGGGCTGGCGTTTGTCCTCCCTTCCGTCCGGTGTCGGGGCGCAGCCGATGACCGGGCCTGCGATATTCTTGATGGTAGCGGCGAGGTTGTCAGAATATTGGCCACGATTGACTGCGTGGAAAAACCCCCGTTTCTCACTGGCAAAACCCCAGTTCATCGGCGGGTTGGTCATCGAGGCCAGCGGCATATAACAGTAAACGAGCAACCCAATCCAGGTAGCCACAAAGATGCCTGACACGAGGCGCAAGTCGGGCCTGCGGCGGTTCAGGAAAGCCCACAGGAGAGGGAGTGCAACAGCGGCTATGCCCAGACGCCATCCGATACGGATCAGCAACTCATCTTCCGAGAGCCAGGCGAACACCCCGAGCACTGAGGCGCTCACAAAACAGATGGCGGCCAAGAAATCAAAAAAGAAATCGCGTCGGGCCAGCCAGACACCGATGAAAAATGCAGGGAAGACAAAGAACAGCGTGTGGTGGTTGGACATGCCCAGTGCGAGGAGTAACGCAAGCAGCACCAGCCACCGCCGCCGTCCAGTGTCGTGCATCCAGAGATAAAACACGAGCAGCGAGGAGCAGAGGATCAAGGCGTTGAGCGTATAGACTTCCGCGATGACCGCCTGGCTCCACATGGACTCGCTCAAAGCCAGCACGAGAGACCCCGTCCACGCTGCAAGGTGCGGCAAGGCGCGAGCGCGGGGATCAGAGGTGATCGAGGCGAGAAATCGGCGGGACGAAGCACCGATGAGCAGGGCTAACATACCTACAGCGGCACCACCACAGGCGGCAGAAAGACAGTTGACCCGCCACGCCCAGTTGCCGAAAGGCAGGAGCTTCACGCACAGCCATGCCAACATCGTCCAGAGCGGATAGCCGGGGGGATGGGGGACACCGAGATGAGCTGCAGCCGTGATGAACTCCCCAGAATCCTCCATGGTCACCGAGGGAGCCAGAGTATAGCCATAGACTGCCCAGGCCGTGCAGGCACAGGCCAAGGCACACCAGAGATCGGCGCGAGTCCAGGAGGGCTGTCGTTCAGCAGACATGGTTACTCTTTTTCATAGACCCCGGGTTCCACTTTTTTGAACAGGGTGAATCCCGCCTGCTTCGCATCGGAGACGGAGAGCGGTTTGGTGATCGAAGGGGTGTGAAAAGCATCGAATACCTGCCGCACTTTTTTACGGCAGACGGGGCAGTGGTCGAGAGTCGGTCGGTCAGCCGGGCGGAGAAGCTCGAAGCACCCGCCGCAGACTTTGCACCCGCCCTCGATGGGCTCATATCGGTAAATCGGCACGGCACAGTCATAGCAGCGGTAAGGGAGCAAAAGGGCGAGAGATTTTTTTCCATCTATTCCAATTCTGGTCACGCTTGGTGATTGAGCTGGCTTGCAAGTCATACCATGGTGTTACGCTTGTCTCCCCTGATTTACCTCCCAGCGATTGTGTGTAAAACATGAAATTCGTGAACAAAAGGCGTTGATTAAACGCCTTCTGATACTTACAGTCCTGCCATGGCACCCAAGCATATGATCTCTGAAGCCAAACGCCGATCACTGGTTTTACCTCACCTGATCTTCCGTGAAGATACCCAGTATTTTGCTATTTTAGCGGATAAAATACACCAAATTATCATGATGCCGAAGTGGATACCCGTCCCCGATTCTCCCCGACATTTGCGTGGAATTATTGACCTGCGCAAAAAAGTCATCCCGCTCATAGATATGCGCATGTTTATTGGTCTGACCTCCAAGCGCAAAAACATAGCTGATCTGGTCGAGATGTTGGACGCCCGGGAGCAAGACCATGTGAGGTGGCTACAAACACTGGAAAATTGTATCAATGATGGCACAGATTTCACACTAGCAGGCGATCCGAAACAATGCGCTTTTGGGAAATGGCTCTCCAGCTACAAGCCTGAGCAGAGGGCTCTTGCCTTCGAACTCGATAAAATTCACAAGCCCCACGCTGACATCCACGCCGTGGCCAACACAACACTCGATCTCGTTGCAGCAGGTCAGCACGATGAGGCGCGACGCATCATCGAACACGCCCGTGAAACCATCTTGCCCAAGGTGCTCAACATTTTTGCCTCGGTGAAAAAAACCGCAGTCAGCAGTGTCCGAGAGGTGGCTTTGGTGATCAACCTTGGTAAAGATCTCATCGCGATCTCTGCTGACTCTGTAGAGGGTGTGGAGCGAATCCCTGCCGACCGATTTAGCGATGCCACTGGCACTGTTCCCGCCTTGGCTGCTAGTGGGTTGGTGAAAAAAGTTGCCCGTGTCATGGGTGGCACTGTGGTGGCTTACGAACTCGAGTTAGGCAGACTAGCCGCTGCCTACAACGCCATTGCCGAGGCACCCATATCGCAGACGAATCCCCACTTTTAAATGCCCACCAAACGATCCAATACCCCCCGTGCTGCTAGCTCTAGCATGCGCCTGAACCGATTTCTTGCCTCTGCTGGACTCGGGTCGCGGCGTGGTGTCGAAGCCATGATTACCGAAGGCAGAGTCACCCTGAATAACCAGACGGTCAACGACCTTGGCAGACAGGTGCTTCCCGGGGATAAAGTGGCTGTGGATGGACGACCGGTGAACCAGCTCCCTGCCACGACCATCGCCTTTCACAAGCCCCGCAATTATCTGTGCTCCAAAGTGTCCGAAGGCCGCTTTCGCTCCATCTACGAACTGCTCCCTCCTGAGTTGCATCATTTGGCGCATGTCGGACGCTTGGACGCCGAGAGCGAAGGGTTGCTGCTGCTGACCAACGACGGGGATCTGGCTCACCAACTCCTGCACCCGCGACACCAGCTTCCCAAAGTTTATGTTGCCACGCTGGATAAACCATTCGATTTTTCCGAGGCTCCACGACTCCTCAAAGGTATGCTGGTCGAGGGGAAAAAAGCGGTCTTCGACAAAATCCACAAGGCTGGTCCCATACAGGTGGAGATCACACTCTCCCAAGGTATCAAACGCCAGATCCGTGTCATGCTCAGCTACCTCGGCTACGATGTGCGCAAGCTGGTGCGCATTTCGATCGGTGAACTGAAACTGGGCACTCTCAAAACTGGTGCTTGGAAAACAGTGCGCCCAGACGATGCCGCCAAATGGCTCACGCCAAAGCCGGTGAAAAAAGTAGCGCCCCGCAAAGTCAAACCCGCCGAGAGCCAACCGGACGAGACCTCCGACTAACCCGACCCACCCTTGGGATTGCACCTGACCACGCGCAGGTGTCGCTGGCTCGGATGTTTTGTATTCTAGAACTAGGATTATACTGGCTGGTCAGTGCTGTCTGCCTGACTTTTTTTGCGAGCCTCAAACTGGGCTAGCTCAGGGCGGTGAGATTGGCGTTTGCCAAAGCGCATCCAGTTATTCCAAGTTTTTTTCAACGCCTCCTTGGGGGTCAGATAAGCTTGGTGGAGTTCTGCCCCGCGGCGAATAGCCTCGAGGACATGAGCCACAGTCAGGCTCGGCACCTCGACGATGAGGTGTGCCGTGCCCACGGCCTCGGGGTGGTGGGCATCACTGGCGGCAGTCATCGGGATGCCGCGTTTTTCCGCATAATGTCTGGCGTGGGTATTGTAGCGGCGCAGGGTGGTGGCTGCATTGAAAACTTCTAGAGCATCTATGGGAAGTTCCTCGAGGATAGGTTCACGGATGCCGGCACGGAAAAAGTCGTAGGGGTGGGGTGGGATAGCGAGACCTCCGTGGCGGTGGATCAGTTCAATAGCTTCCTCTGGGGGGATACCTTTCAGGTCGGAGGGGAGCGAGCAACCTATGGCGAGCAGATGACCCGCGCAAGTGGTGATCTCTTGGCCGGGAATGATGAGGAATCCGTCCACGGCTTCGCCTGAGGGATTCATGAGCCCGACAGACTCGAGGTATTCAGCACATTCGCTGGTGTTATGGTCGGTAACAGCGAAGCCGGAGAGGCCTCTGGCTTTTGCTACGGCGATAATATCTTCGGGGTCAGCGATGCTGTCCGCGCTAAATCGCGTATGCACATGGATGTCTATGCGAGCCTTCACAGTCGCCATCATTTCTTATCGCCGGATAATGTCACGGCTTTTTGCTCTTGGCCTTCGAGTATTTCCAGGATGGTTTTGGAGGCAGAGAGGTCGCGGCCCGGGATGAGCGTGGCGATTTGCATCTCCTTGAGCGCCCAAGCGTCGCCGATTTGCATGACCCCGTTGACCTCGACCCGTTTGATGACTTGGCCTGCGGTATTGAAGGCGTCGGCGCGGATGACGAGAAAGTGCTCGGCGGTGATCCAGTAGCGGACTTTGGCGTATTGGGATTGACCGGGTGCCGGAGTAGCATCAAAGGCGAAGGATTTGAGAGTCTTGATGGAGTCAAGCCCAGCGGGTTGCGTGTTTTCCCAATTCAGAAAATGGAGCCCGAGATCCTCGTAGGTCATGTCGGTGCCGAGGATGCGGGTGGAGAGTTTGGAGACAGGGACGGGAGCCCATGCCGCAGAGGCAGAGACCCGGGAGGAGAGTTCGGTGGATCCAGGTTTGAACAGCACGCGGATCTGGAGTGAGTCGCTCGGAAAGAGGTAGAGCATCTGGCGCTCTTTGGTCTGGAGTTCCAGCGGGATGAGTTGCTTGTTGGCTCGAACATTACCCTTCAGAGAGAAGGATTGGAGCTCCATGTTGCGCCAAACTTTGCCGAGCACCAGTTCGACCGGCGGCGTGGGTTGAGTGGGGTCGGGTGCGGCTGGCAGGGGGGAGATACCCAGCAAAGCGATGAGCAGGAAAGCGGCTTGTTTCAGCATGGGAACCTTTCTAGCATGGAGGTGTGTTGGATCAAATTCTCTTTCTCGACGAGCATATTTTTCGCTTGGTGAACCAGACGCTGGCGCATCCGGTCTTGGATTGGGTGATGGCAGCCGTATCCAGCCCGTCGCTCCTCATGCCACTGATGGTGTCTGGGGTGGTGTGGCTGCTCTGGAGGGGCGGGGAGCGTGGCCGCTTCCTCTGTCTGGTCCTCTTTCTCAACTTGGCTATTGGAGACGGATTC
The DNA here is from genome assembly GCA_020718645.1 of Verrucomicrobium spinosum. Lineage (GTDB taxonomy): Bacteria > Verrucomicrobiota > Verrucomicrobiia > JADLBR01 > JAIBCM01 > DYRQ01. The sequence goes on along the minus strand of DYRQ01000008.1, from coordinate 1,970 downwards.
ATCAACCAGTCCTTGCGCTCCGTGATCCAAAGACCACGCCCGGTAGAAACTGTCATTGGCGCAAGGAAAGTCGGCTGGAAAGGGTGGGGGCCGCAGGTGAAGGTGGTTCAGACCCGCGTCAAAAAACCGGGTGGCCGCTCGATGCCCTCTGGGCATATGCTGAATAATGTATCGGTGGGTGTGGCCGCAGCTTTTTTATTCCCACACATCCGTTGGGGGATAGTGCTCTGGGTGGTGCTCATGGGGTATTCGAGGGTTTATACAGGGGCGCACTACCCGACGGATGTGCTTGTATCGGTGTGGGTGGGACTGGGATATTCGGCAGTATTTATGGCCTTCTGCCACATGCTTTATCGGTATGCTGCCACCAAGTGGCCATCATTGTTTCGGGGCTGTGAAGACCTGCCATTTGGGAATGGTAGGGAAAGCCAGCAGTCTCCGAGAGATTCACTTTGAATTGTGTGTGAGATCGGTATAAACTATCAGCTTCCATGGCCGCACAAACATCACAGGACAGAAGCCGGGAGCGCGAAGAAGACTCCCGTGTTTATATTGCGCGGCAGCCGATCTTGAACCGCAAGAAAGAGACCTGCGCCTACGAACTGCTCTTTCGCTCTGGTGGGAAAAATGCTTTTGATCCCACGGTGAGTGGTTCTACAGCTTCTCTTTCGGTGATCAAGACCGCGCTGTTTGATATAGGCCTCGAGAAAATGACCTCGGGCAAACTGGCTTTTGTCAATTTCACTCGAACGCTGTTGCGGATGGATGTGGCCAGCGTGTTGCCCCCCACGAATTTTGTGATCGAATTGCTGGAGGATATCCCAGCCGAGACAGATGTGATCGAGGCCTGTGTCCGTCTGAAAAAGCTCGGGTATAAGCTCGCGATGGATGACTTTTGGAGCGACGATCTCAACAATCCTCTGCTCGGTGTGGCCGACATCGTAAAAGTGGACTTCATGCAGGCCGATGAAGTGCGGCGTGCAAAAATCGCGGCAGGTCTCGTGCCACGCGGTATCCAGCTCCTAGCAGAAAAAGTGGAGAGACAGGAAGAATTTCTGAGCGCCTACAACATGGGCTACGATCTTTTTCAAGGCTATTTTTTCAGCAAACCCGAGATGCTCAGCAGTAAGAAAGTGAGTGCGGGTGGGGGATTGCATGTGCGCCTGCTCCAAGAGCTAGCCAGCCCAGCTTTTGACATAGACCGCGCCATCGAAGTGGTTCGCCGCGACCCCGCCTTGGCTTACGAAATTCTCAAATATGCGAATTCACCTGTCTTTTCTCCCAGCGAGAAAATCACCAGCGTCTCGGATTCCCTGCTTTATCTTGGGCTCAGGCGTGTGAGGAATTGCCTGCGGGTTTTTGCTCTGTGCAACATGGGTAAAAATAAGCCGCAGGAGCAGATTTTGCAAACTGTATTCCGGGCTCGGTTCTGCGAACTTATTGCGCCGCACTTTGGCGAAAAAGGACGCGCGGAAGAATATTTTACAGTCGGCTTATTCTCTATGATAGACGCTATCACAGATGAGCCGAAGGAAGATGTGCTCCAAGATTTACACCTCTCCGAAGATATCGTTAATGCCGTGCTTGGTGTAGGGGTGAGTAACATGGGGGTGGCGCTAGCTTTGGCGCTGGCCTACCAAGCTGGGCATTGGGGTGAAGTAGATGCTCTGGTGAGCCAAGCAGGACTTGATGCAGATGTGCCTCCGGGAGTCTATCGTGAAGCCATCCAGTGGACAGACGCTTTGATCTCTGAATTGTAATCCAATTTTATCGGCAGCACGCGACTAGCTTCGCTTGATTCTATTTCTGAAACTAGGGGTCAGTGTGCAAGAACCTGCAATTTAGCAGATGGTTCACCACGGACTTCACGAATGGCACGGATAGCGGAACGAGGGATGGCGGGAACTGCCGCAGGCTGTGTCTCACGCGGAGACGCGGGGCTCGCGAAGGGGGGGCATGGGAAAGAATCT
>DYRQ01000060.1 GCA_020718645.1 Verrucomicrobium spinosum | reverse complement strand
GAGGCTGCCCGGCTATCCGATAGGATTGAAAACTCTACTCGTTTTGCCGTAGTTATTGTTTCACCATTTTGGTGATCTGGATTATGCCTTATGCTCTCTTCAAATGTCTGATAAAGCAGACCTTCCGCAGTTCCCCTTGTTTTCAATTGCATAATCTGGGTTAAAAAAACAAGGCGCCGTAGAGCTGCGTCCCAGCCTGGGACAGGCGCCTCTCTACTTGAGAGAACCACCCTGATACCCAGACCCGCAGCGGGGTGAAATTAGGGGTCACGCAAGAATAACTGTCGTATTTGGCTTATTCTTTAGTCCTATAGCGGCGTTGTTCGCTCGTTACAGACCAGCGCGGGTAGGCTCCTCGCTTACGCCTTGCTATAGTCCAAAATTCCTACGCCATCCGTGCAAAATTAATTTATGCGCGACCCCTAAGTATCGGCAGCAGGATTTATTGCCTGCTATTTTTTCTCGGTGGGTAGTTCGGGTGCTTTCTCGCTGACGCAGCGGATGCCCAGCCATCTCTGGCGATCGTCTGGGATTTTCGCCCCCAGCATTTTTAAAGAGATCGGCTTGGGCTCGAGCATCCAGTTGCCACCCATAACAATTTTTGTCGGCTCACCAATGCGGAGGGGACCTTCGGTGCTGGTCCATTCGCTGAGGTTTCCCATCAGGTTTTTCACACCGCTGAAGCTGACATCTTTCGGTGTTTTATTGACGGGATTCACAGCCTTAAAACCGTCTTTGTCACCACCCATATCGGGACGGCCAGCTACAAAATCTACACCGGTATTCGCATTATTCTCAACAAACTCAGCACCCCAAGGATAGAGGTTCCCCGTAGGACCGCGAGCGGCAAACTCCCACTCGGCAGCGGTGGGCAGGCGTTTGCCTTTCCACTTGGCGTAGGCCTGTGCGTCGTAGAAATCTACACCGAACACGGGGGAATCAGGGGTGAGCATGTCTTCTTTGCGGCTACCATAGAAAGCTGAATGACGGCGGGCAGCTTCCTTGAGAGTGCTCCACTCCTGCGGCTCGAAAGATTTCTTGGTGGCAGAAGCGTTGGGACAAAACTCAGCCTTGACGGCGGCATAGCCCCCCTTGCTTGCGACAGCGTTCAGGAACTGAGAATACTGATAAATGGTGACCTCGTATTCATCCATCCAAAATTCCCCGACATGAACTGTGGCGCCTTGGCTGTTCACATAGTCGGCTGGACCCATGTGCATCATGGAGCTGAAGTCGGTGAACTGGGACTTGAAGAATTGGTCATACACGACATAGCCCAAGATAGCGAAGACTATGGCCAAGGCGATGCACCCCTGTTTGATGTAGTATTTCATCTTGGCGTGCGACTCTTGCATCGCTTTCTCAGCAGCAATCTGCTCGCGGGTCTTGACCAAAGTTTTTTCTGGAGCCAACGCGATAGTCAGTTGCTCTACTTGGGCAATGCTGTCCGCCGGCTGTAATTGCCCTGTGGAAAGACGATCGAGAAACGCGACAGCCATCTGTGATCCAGGCGAAGCTGGAGCGATCATAGGTTTAAACATGGCCGCAAGTGCGGACATCTGTGCAGGGAGGAGCACCGGGGTGACTCCTGGGGTCGGGTGGAGATGTCCTACCTTCACCACTCCAGTGCTTGAGACGAGAACATCGGAGGGTGTCACGATCCGCATCGCTTCGCGCTGACGATGAACCAAAGCCGCTAGGGATTGTTTGCAGTAGTGCGCCACCGTGCGGGCATCTTGTGTGGCACCTGATTGCACAGCCGCATCTAGATTGCCCGATGTCCAGAGTTCCTCTGCGACAAAGGTAAGGCCGTCCGCCTGGCTCACCTCGTAAATCACAAGCTGATTGGGATGGGGCGAGGCGGCAAGCCGCTGGAAATAAGCCACAAAGTCGGCGGCACTGTAAGCGCTATGAGTATCGTAAAAAATGAGGCGCACTTGGCGATTGACCCCAGCTTGTTTGGAGACGAAGGCGGGCCCCCACTCAGTAACTGGCAAACTGGCTCCGAGGGTGTAAGTGCCAATCGTTACTCCCGGGAGAAGCTGTGAGAGATCCATCGCGGGCTCGGACTGTGCCTGTGCTACCACGGGCTGGGTAACCACCGCTTTGGGACGAGGAGGTTCCATCTGAGATGCACGATCCAGAGCTAGTATCTCGGCCACCTCGTGCTGGAGAATGTCCGCTGCCAGAGGCTTGGTCAGGACGGTGGCTGTGGCCAGCCACTGCGCGTAGTCGGAAAGATCGTATTCGGTCAAGACCACACATTTCATGGCAGGAAACTTGGCCGCCACCTGCACATAGAGATTGATGCCATCCAGATCCGGCATGATAGCCTCGGTCACCAGCAGGTCGAGGCGACCACATTCCTGAGCTTTGGCCATGCCGGCAGGACCTCCCTCTTCAACGAGGATTTCAAGGCCGGGCAGGCTGGATAACGAGGCGCGGTAGTGCTCTCGCAACTCTGGATCGGGTTCGACAATCAAGATGACAGTATTCTCGGTAGTGCTCATAGTTTTTCTTAGTTGGGAGTTGGGGTTGGCTCAGGCGTAGCCGATGGAAAGTCGTCTGCCAAGTGCGGAGGATCGGCGATTTCGTCCTGCAATTCATCCCGCTGCAACACGCGCAAAATATAACCGTAAGGTCGGCGGCCTGTTCCCTCGGGTGCCCCGACACGGACTTGAATGGTCTCAGAATCTCCGTTGCTCCAGTTGAGCGGGTGGGTCTGCCACTCCGCGCCTACGGACCGGTTGTTGTGGATCTGGTTGTCATCGGCATCGAAGAACAGTATCTGCAATCGCAAGTCGCGGGCTGAGATAGCCGAGACACGGAGGCTGCTCTTGATTTCAATCTGCGCTTGCCGCGATCCATTGGCTAGCGTCTCGACCTTGACTGGCGCAAAGAAGAGAAGTCTGGGAAGCGAGGCTCGTTTGCGGGAGTAATTGGATCGGGCTTGAGCAGCTTCCTCGTCCTCGTAACGGGCTATACTCGCCTTGGCCAACTCATAAGCCGTGCCCGCACGGGTGCCCATGAGCATGATTTTCTCCCAAGTCTTGCGGGCTTCCTCTTTGCCTCCCTGCGCCTCGTGGAGCGATGCCCAAGCTGAGAGCGTCTGAGGGTTGTCTGGTTGCAGGCCCAGAGCCTCTTTGAGCTTCACACGCGCCAAAGCAAAGTCGCCCATGGCTCGGAACTCGCGAGCTTCTTTGCTGAGTTTTTCGACCTCGGCAGGTATATCCACCACTTTACCCAATGAGAGGCGGGTGCTGGGAGCTGGCAAATCCCCCATGGAACTCTGTGCGGCAGGCAGCTCTGGGGTGGCGGGTGCTGGGGGCGTAGAAAGCTTCGCGGTTTCTGCTCGCAGAGAGGGCAGCGGTCTTAGCTCAGGCGCTCCTCCAGCTTGTGCTGGAAGCACAGGGGTCTCAGGAATGGAGTCCAATGCCACACGGGGCAAGGCAGGTGCGACAGGTGCTGGGGGCGGCACAGGCTCCGCGCCCGGCTTGGTCTCTAGGTCACGGATGCGTGCTTCGATATTCTTTTTACGGTTCACAGAATCCACGGCCAAACGCGTTTCCACTTTGACGGTATGGCGAAAAAATGGGATGGAGCCAAGCCAGACGACTTGGGCGCTGATGAAAAGCACCACCAGCCACAATGTCATTTTCCAGAGAGGATCTTTAACTCTCGGAGCTGGGAGAATGGCTTCCATGCGGTTTGAATTACTAGCCGCATACAGGCCACAAAGTCAACTGTGCGCCACGGGTTATCATTTTCTTTTCTGTGAGAGAATGCGGCATCTCTCCACAATGATCGTCGCTAGCTAAGTAAAAAATCCCGACCTCATGAGCGAGAGAATCGCGAATTGCCTCTATTTTCCAGTGGCGAGCCGCTCAATTTCGAACATGCTCATGATCCATGTCATTACAGTTTTTCCGTTGGCTCCATAGGCGAGGCCTCTCGAGACCCAAACTCCGGGGCGGTTGGCTCCACCGCTGGTGCGGGGATCTCTTGCTGAGGTCCGAACTCTGGATTTTTCGGGCCGGGCCTGTGGCTAGGGGATGGATGATTGGCATCATCATCACCCTCATACCCATGCTACCCGTGCAGTCGCTGATCGCCCTGATGCTGGCTCTTTTTTTTCGTGCCAATATCCCAGTAGCCGTCTGCCTCCAATTTATCAGTATCCCCCCAACAGCAGTTATTCACCTTCCGGCCTGTTTTTTGACTGGCTGTTGGGCCTTGGGAAAAAGCCCGTCCGATTATCTTCCAGCCACAGGCGACTTATTTACAGCAGAGATGGTCGGGGCTATCCTCGGAAGAGGGTTGGCTCCTCTCTATGTCGGGGCCATTACCCTCGGCCTGATCCTCGGCCCGGTAGGCTATTTTCTGATCCGCTGGTTCTGGGTGGATCGCCCGGCTCGCAAACTCCGAGCCCGCGTCCTAGGCTCAACCCTGCCTCACGATACACCAACGCAAGAATAGGATTGCCTTGCGCCGCCCCAACGCTAAGCGCTGAACAGTGGCTTTTTCAGCTACCTATACAGAACAAATATGACCGAACATTCAGAACATAAAACCCACGAGACAAGCGAACAAATCCGCAGCGGTGGAGCATGGCTCCGCAATAAATTTCTGACAGGACTCTTCGTGAGCCTCCCGCTCATGGCCACGGCATGGGTGCTCAAAATCCTTTACTCCCTCATCAATTCCAATTTCGAACCTGTGGTCGTGGCTTTCTCCACAGCCATGAGGGATCAGTGGACTTTCTTGGAATGGATCACCGTGCGCGTAGTCCGTAACGGCGAATCCGCCTACACAATCCCCTTTGCAGGCTTTATCATGACCGTCGCCTTTCTGGTCGCCCTCGGCGCTTTCGTCAGCCATGTCGTCGGTAAGGCTTGCATCCAGTGGTTCGAGAAATTTATCGGCAGGATTCCCCTCGCTTCCAATATCTACTTTGCCGCCAAGCAAGTCGTCGAGTCCGTGCAGAAAGTAGGGGGCAGTGGAGCACCGCAATTCAACCGCGTCGTGCTGGTCAAATACCCTAACCTCGAGATGAAAACCTTGGCGTTTGTGACCGGCTCTTTCCGAGATAAAAATAACATCACTATCTGCTCCGTCTTCATTCCCACGGCTCCAAATCCCATCACTGGTTTTGTCTTCCTGATGCCGGAATCCGAATTGGAAAGCTCCGACCTCTCCATCGAGGAGGCCACCAAGTTCATCGTTTCAGCCGGCATCGTCTGCCCGACCAACCTCCGCTTTTATCGTCCCCAAACAGGAGGCCAAACATGACAGTTCGCTCCTGCACAGTCCTGGTGGACAAACTCGAGGTCTTCGCCCGCGTAGGGGTTCCTCAAGCAGAGCGCGCGCATCCCCAGCGGCTCCTCATCAGTGCTACACTCCATGTGTCCGCACCTACGAATGACGAGGTCTCAGATACTGCCGATTACGCTGCCGTCTCGGAGAGTATCCGCACGCTCTGTGCGCACGGCGAGAGGAAGCTGATCGAAACCCTCGCCCGCGATTGCGCCCAGACGATTTTCGACACACAACCCGCAGTCCAATCGCTCTCGGTGACTATCCACAAGTTCATCATCCCAGGTGCAGCCAGCGTGGCTGTGCAACTCGATTTTTGCAGATAACCCATCCATTATCTAACAGGAGCCGCCGCATGAAAAAGCCAACAAAAAAAACTGCCGCACAAACCAGTGCCAAACCCAAGTTCCTCTTCATCGGAGGTCCCTGTGTCATCGAAGATGAAAGCACCTGTTTCCGCGTGGCGGACGCCTTACTGGAGTGCTGCGACAAGCTGGGCTTCGACTATGTTTTCAAAGCCAGCTACGACAAGGCCAACCGCACTTCGCTCAAAAGCGCCCGCGGCCCCGGCATTGAAAAAGGGCTCGAGATCCTCGACAAAGTCAGCGAACGCTTTGGCGTATGGACCCTGACTGATGTCCATTCCCCCGAGGAAGCGGCTGCTGCCTCCGCCGTGGTGGACATCCTCCAGATTCCCGCCTTCCTCTGCCGCCAGACCGATCTCCTCGTGGCTGCTGCGCAGACAGGGTGCTCGGTCAATGTCAAGAAGGGGCAATTCCTTGCTCCTTGGGACACCAAACCCATCGCCGAAAAACTCAAAGCCTCTGGCTGCGATGACTTCTACATCACCGAGCGGGGCACCACCTTCGGTTACAACAATCTCGTCGTGGACATGCGCTCACTCCACTGGATGCGCGAAGCGGGTCTGCGAGTTATTTTCGACGCTACCCATGCCGTGCAACAGCCGGGCGGCCTCGGCGGATCTACGGGTGGCGACCGCACGCTAGCACCCGTGTTGGCTCGGGCGGCTGTCGCTGTCGGGATTGATGGCCTTTTCATGGAAGTCCATCCTAATCCGGATAAAGCTCTCTCTGATGGACCAAACCAGATCCGCCTCAAAGACGCTCCCGCTGAACTGGAACGCATCGCCGCCGTGCTCGACGCCGTCGGTCGTTAACCCCAGTCAGACGCGCATTTTTTTCCCACGGCACTGGCGTATGCTAACCCCACCAGAGAACCGATCCATCCCTAGCAAACAGCGCGTGGTGCTTGGCATGAGCGGCGGCGTTGATTCTAGTGTCGCTGCCGCGCTGCTCCTGCGTGAGGGTTACGAGGTAGTCGGGGTCACCATGAAAGTCTGGCCCCAGGACTGCCTCTCCCGAGCCGAGGATAAATGCTGCGGCCCCCAAGCTGTGGCAGACGCGAGAGGCGTGGCCCACGCGCTCGGCATCCCACACTATGTCGTGGACGAATCCGAGGATTTCAGCCGCTATGTCATAGACTACTTCGCCTCGGAATACCGCAGCGGGCGCACTCCGAACCCCTGCGTCGTCTGCAACGAGAAACTCAAATTTGGACGCATGGCAGAAAAAGCTGCCAAATACGGTGCCAGTCTGGTAGCCACTGGACACTACGCGCGCATCGCTCAACAAGACGGCCACCTAGAACTCCACCGCGCCGCTGACTCGCGCAAGGATCAGTCCTATTTCCTCTTCAGCCTCGGCCAAGAACAGCTCGAGAAAATTCTTTTCCCACTGGGTCACTTGACCAAACTAGAAATCCGAGCCATCGCAAAAGAACTCGGCCTGAAAGTCCATAACAAGGAGGACAGCCAAGAAATTTGCTTTGTCCCCGGGAACGATTACACCGCCTTCCTCAAATCGCACCTCGGCGAAGACTCCTTCCACAAAGGCGGTATCTACGATACTGCCGGCCATTACCTCGGAGAGCATGAGGGTATTGAACTCTACACCGTCGGCCAGCGCAAAGGGTTGCCCGGGGGTTCCAAAGAACCTCGCTATGTCGTGCGTATCGAGCCTGAGCACAAGAGGGTCATCGTCGGCGCAGCCTCCGAACTCCTCACCTCTAGGTTCCGCATAAGCCGCTGCTCTTGGTCCCCCGCTTTCTCGGGACGGAGTGCAGAAGCCACTGTTAAAATCCGCTACAACCACACAGGCTGTCTGGCAGTCATTACTAGAGACTCGGACGGCACGGCCTCTGTCTCCCTCCCCGTGCCGCAAAGAGCTGTGACACCTGGACAAGCAGCAGTCTTCTACCAAGGCGACTTGGTGCTCGGAGGCGGCTGGATCGAGTCCCTGTCTCCCGACTGCACTCTCCCATGAAGCCCGTAACCAGCCTCCTCATTGGCTTGTCGAATACCACCGTCCGTCTGCTGGTTCACAGACACCTCGAGAATGCTGGCTACGATGTGGACTGTTGCACCTCAGGCCGAGAGGTAGTGGAAAAGTGGCAGGACAACCACTACGACTGTATCTTGGCCGATGAATCCCTGCCAGACATGCCTGCACTCGAGGCTTTCGCCATCATCCGAGAACAATCCAGCGCCACAGGCCGAAAAACCCCGCTCATTCTCATCACCAGCGGCGAAAGTGCAGTCCCGCTCGACCCCGTCCCTGACGCTATCCTCACCAAACCCATATCGAAGGAGGACCTCCTCGCCTCCGTCTCTCGATGCCTCGGCACCGCCCCAGCCCCCACGAGCCCGATCCCCAAGCGCATCCACCCAGAATTGATCCACGAGGAAATAGGAGACAACCCAGCCCTCTTCCACAGGCTCATCATTGCCGCACACGAGGAACTCCAACACCTGCTGTTCGAAGCCGAAGAAGCGCTTGCCCGACAAGATGCCCCAGCGCTTCGCATAGCAGTGCACACGATGAAAACCACATTCCGACACTGGGGCGCCCAAGAAGCCCATGATGCCGCCCTCTCCACCGAAAAATCTGCCGCTGAAGCCCAGCTCCAACATGCGGCCACCTATTTCCCCCTTTTACAAGCAGAGACTCATCTGGTATGTTCTGATCTGACAGCCTTGGGCTGAAGAATCCCAGATGAACATACTGATCGTCGAAGACAGCCAGTTTTGCACGCAACTCCTCGAGTCCATCCTCAGCGAGGAGGGTCACGAAACCGTCTGTGCGGTCAATGGTCTGAACGCCCTCAAATACCTCGTTGGCGACCCAGTCAAATACGACCTCATTATCAGCGATGTTTTCATGCCCGAGATGAATGGCCTCGAACTTTTTCGAACACTCGCCCAAAATCAAGAACTGCAAGAACTGCCTATCGTGCTTACCAGCAACGCCGCAGACCGTAACACCGTCATCGAGGCAGCCTCCATGGGCTGCAAATATTTTTTAGTCAAACCGCTCAACGCCCAAAAAGTCCACAGCATCATCCAAAAAATTTTTCCCGAGAGAAAAACCTATCTCAAAGCCCGCACCAGCGTCTGCGAACTCATGCACTTGGGCAAAGACGACTACGAAAATCTCCTACGCGATTACCAAACCCAAGTGCAAGATGCCTACACCGTCAGCCTTGCTGGAGTGGACGCCCGAAACAATATGCCCGGCCTCCCGAGTCTCGTGGATGGCATGCAACTCCTCGGAACCTCACAACTTGCGGAAGACCTCAAAAACCATCAGCGACCTGACGCCAAAACCTCCCAAATTAATGATTTTCTCGGGGAGCTCATCCAACAGATCCAGATCAAGCTCGCCATCATTGATGTCGAACACCGCGAAGAGCTCGAAGTTCTCCGCCAAGAATCCCGAGAGAAACTCAAAAAAGAATTCGCTGAAGCCCGCAAAGCTGAGGAAGCCAAAGAAGAAGCCGCAGCAATCACTGCAGGCGCACCCATCACACGCCAAGGCCGAAAAACTCTGGCCGACCTCAAAGACATCCAGCAAAATGCCGCCGCACAAAATGCCGCCAAACGCGACGCTCTCCTCGCCGCCGCCAAGGCTGGCGATACCAAAGCCCAGTTCGGCGTTGCCATGGGTTACCTGCGCGGCAGAGATGGTTTTCCCGCCGAGGAAGAAGAGGGTCTGCGTTGGCTCGAGATGTCTGCCGCCAAAGGCTTCCCAGATGCCATGTGCCAACTCGCTCTCACCAAGATTCAGCGCTGCCAGTCCATGTTCCAACCAGAGTGGGATCAGGCCACCAACCTCATCAACAACGCAGCCAACCTCGGCCACAAAGAAGCCGCCTATTGGCGGGGCGAACTCGGCAAAGGCTTCAAGCCTGGCAGCGACACAGGAATCTCTCTGATCGCCGACGCAAAACAAGGTGTCCCCACAGCCCAGTTCAAGCTCGGCCTCCTCTACGACCGCGGTATCGAGATTCCCCAGAACACCCCCGAAGCTATTTTCTGGCTCACTCACAGCGCCGAACAAGGACACTCCAACGCCCAACACCGCCTCGGTATCATCTACGAATCCGGACGCGGCGGCAACGATGGCTACCCCTTAGCTGTGCAATGGTTCGAACAGGCTGCCGAGCAGGGTAATGTGGATGCCATGCTCTGTCTCGGGCGAGCCTATGATACCGGACTCGGCGTTCCAAAAAATGAGAGCGAAGCCTGGAAATGGTATGAGGCCGCCGCATGGAAAGGTAACATCCGCGCCCAATACAGCCTCGGGCAACTGATCGAAGAATCAGAAAAAATGGTCAACACCTCCGAGGCTCTCAAGTGGTATCTGGTCAGCGCCAAAGGCGGCTACAGCCTCGCCACCCGACGCGCTGAAGAGTTGAAAAACGCCTTAACCCCAGGTCAATACAAAAACTGCGAACTCGAAGCCGAACAGATCATTGCCTCGCTCGAAGCCGGCAACAAAGTCCGATGACCGGCTGTGTTCTCAGCCTGTAACCCCGCACCAGCACAGCCGCTCTCTAGGGTTGACGCCGCAGCAGGTTGATGTTTCATGGCACCATGAACATTCTGGTCACAGGCGGCGCAGGCTACATCGGCAGTCACACATGTGTAGAACTCCACAGTGCAGGTCACGAAACTGTGGTGCTCGACAACCTTTCCAACAGCAAACAAGTCGCACTCGAGAGAGTGCAAAAGATCACCGGAAAAACTGCTCGTTTTTACCAAACCGACCTGCTCGATCAACCCGGCCTGGCTAAAATCTTTGCGGAAAATCAGATTGATGCTGTGATCCATTTCGCCGGCCTCAAAGCTGTCGGCGAATCCGTCTCCGTCCCACTGCGCTATTACGAAAATAATATCAGCGGCACCGTGAACCTCTGCAACGCCATGAACAAAGCCGGGGTCAAAAACCTGGTCTTCAGCTCCTCAGCCACCGTCTATGGCGACCCGGCCAGTGTGCCCATTCGCGAGAATTTCCCCCTCTCTGCCACCAACCCCTACGGGCGCACCAAACTCATGATCGAGCAGATGCTCGGAGATCTCTGCGTGAGTGACCCCGAGTGGAACATCACGCTTCTGCGCTATTTTAACCCCGTAGGAGCCCACGCCTCAGGCACGATTGGCGAAGACCCAAATGGCATCCCGAACAACCTCGTCCCCTACATCGCCCGTGTAGCCGTAGGCAAGCTCCCCTGTCTGCCAGTCTTCGGCAAAGACTACCCCACCCCCGATGGCACAGGCGTGCGAGACTATATCCATGTGGTAGATCTCGCCCTCGGCCATGTCAGCGCCATTGAGTCGCGCGCCGGGAAAAAAGGGCTTTTCGCCTGCAACCTCGGCACGGGCAACGGCTACAGCGTGCTCCAGATGATTGCCGCCTTCGAAAAAGCCTGCGGAAAACAGATACCCCACGAGTTCAAACCCCGCCGCGCTGGCGATGTCGCCCAGTGCTATGCCGACCCTTCGCTCGCCACCTCGGAACTCGGCTGGAAAGCCACCAAAACTGTGGATGAAATGGCCGCTGATGTCTGGCGCTGGCAGAGTAACAATCCCGACGGCTATCCAGAGTAATTCTAAAAAATACTGTAGTAATAAGTAGAAAAATGGTGCGGGTAGAGGGAATCGAACCCTCATCTCAAGCTTGGGAAGCTCACATTCTACCACTGAACCATACCCGCAGTAGAAAAGGCATTATGCCGCTTTCCCTGACCCTAGCAACTTGATTTTTCAGGGGTAGTAAGAAGCCTTGCCTAACCCCATTTTGCCGAGCCGGAAATCCAGGCATGTCTTGAGACAGCCCAAGCCGTATTCCACGCTGCGCTTGAAGTTGATCGAGGACGCTTCCGGGAAATACTTGGTCGGGCAAGTGACTTCACCGATGTCATTTCCCTGCCACAGGATCACCGCGAGCATCTGGTTGTCGAAGACAAAATCATCAGAGAACTTCTCGAACGGCACACCTTTCAGCATCTCGGCGGTATAGGCTCTGTAGCCCGTGTGGTATTCGGACAATTTCGTCCCGAACATGATATTCTGGAACAAGGTGAGAAACCGATTGCTGATATACTTCCAGATGGGCATGCCACCGCGCAAGGCACCACCACCCAAGATGCGTGAACCGAGCACACACGGGAAAATGCCACTCGATAATAGCCCGACAATCGCCGGCAAAAGCAAAGGCGTGTATTGGTAGTCGGGGTGGATCATCACCACGAGATCCGCTCCCCGCTGGAGCGCGAGGCGATAACACGATTTCTGGTTCGCGCCGTATCCCTTGTTCTTCGGGTGGACAAAGACATTAGTCTTCGGAAGAGTTCGCGCAATTTCTGCGGTCTTGTCCTTGCTCTCATCATCCACGACGATGATCTCGTCCACAAAATCGTAAGCGATCACTTCCGCGTGGGTTTTCTCGATGGTGGCAGCCGCATTGTAGGCGGGCATCACCACGATTACTTTTTTGTTCTGATACATTTTGTGACTTGGCTAAGTCCCTTGCAGGGAAATGTCAAACTCTGCCTCTCTCAAAAAATATGCTGGACCATCATTGGAATCGTGCCGGGATAAAGAGTGTTGATCAGTCCTGCTAGAATTATACCAGCGAGGCTGACTCCCGCCCAAGCAGCCCACCGTTGAGACAACACTGAGATTCCTGCGACCGACAGAAGCGCCGCGCACGGCCCCAGCCAGAGGACATATTCTAGCTTTGCGCAATCGGTATCTTTCGGGTCGTAAATCCCTGCATAAAATGATGCGAATAATGCAGCGAGTGACACACTGGAAACCAGTAACAGCCAGCACGCCTTCCACCGTGTCTCTTGGGCACGCACAGCCGTCACAGTCAGAAAAACAGACGCTATGGAAAAACCAATGCACAAGACTAGCCCTCGTCGGGCGACCGCGACCATCTCCTCCCTCGGACGATCCAATCCCGAGTGGTTGCACCCGTATAACCAATAATCCCCAAAGGCGTCTGCGGCTGCAATGTTCCAGAAAGAACCTTTCAGATCATTCCGACAGGGTGTCGCCCACACCTTGGCTGGCGAGAAATCTACAAACATCGCAAGCGGTGGCCGATGCCTTCCCTCAATAGATCTGTAGCCATCATGATCCCACTGCCAACGCCCACTGATATCTTTGGCTGCCACCAACAGCACGGCGCACACCACTCCCAGCAGAATGCCCAGCCGCAAATAGTGCAACCCCATGAGCCTTCCACGCCACCATGCCGCTACTAAACACACGGCACCCAGCGCACCCACCACCGGGATGCCCAACACCTTCTGCGTAGCAAAAAATCCTGCCACAGCCAGACAGGCAACCTGCCGCCAGAGAGACGATGGCCGCTCCCACAGTCGCAAGCCGCACCAGAACAACCACGGCAGGAGAACAGCCTGCAGATTCTCTGGCCGGAGCATGCACCAAGATCTTTGCATCACTGGGAGTCCGATGGCTACGGCTCCTGCAAACAGTCCCAGTGCTCTCGATCCACCACACCGACGCACAAGCAGATAAAGACCTGCTATCATGACTATGACTAAAACAAAATTCGCCACATCCGCGGAGACAGACAGTGACTCCACTACTGAGGCACGATCAAGCTCGAAGAGTTTCATCTGCAAACTAAACAGCGCAACCATCAGATAATACCACGGCACATTGAACGATGGACGATCCAACTCACCGAGTATCTGCAACACCAACCCGGCATGCACACCGGGATCGTGCGACCGCGATACATTCTGGTGCGCCATGTTCCAGATTAGCGATGCCACACAAGCAACCAGAAGCAGCGCAGCTCCCCAATCGGCCATCCCCCAGGGTGCTGGGGGAGTCTTCACCCCCACCCCCGCTTCAGGCTCTGGAACAGCACTTCCTCGCATCCGCATCCAGGCGCAGACCCACAGGACTGCGCAGATTAGCCCAGGCGAAGCTGCTGACCAAGGTGCGAGCGGAACTGCGTAGATCAGATAAATTTTTTCCGGCTCGTTATCGAACGACAAAAACAGTCGATCCTTGGAACGACAGAACCGCACATGCCTGCCTGCATGCACGAGCAAGTCCGTGCGCCGCGCATCTTCACCGACGATCTCTCCGCCTTTGCTTCTCACCTGCACGAAAGGAGAGCTGGCCTGCCACGATGAAAGTTTGGCCCGGAAGAGCATGGGCGCGTCCCCCTTTACCTGCTGCATCTGCTCGGGGTGAATGATACTGCTCCAGTGCAAGAGATAACGATTGGCCAAGCGCTCCACCGACCCGACCAACAACCACAACACCAAAGGCAGAAGCCACAACAGGTGCGCGCTGCGTTTCCCAAGAAAATTCACAGCACCTCCGGAAGACCTTCGGTCAGCACCCTGACCTTTGGCAATATCCCATGCTCGGTGGCACTAGCTAAAAATCGCTGCAAGGGCTCATGCATCGGCTCGTAACTCATGCGGTAGGTGCCGTAGTGCATCGGGATCACAGTGCTGGCACCAAGCTCGCAAAAAGCACGCACAGCATCTTCGGGGTTGATATGGACATCGCGACACGATGGAGGGTCATAGGCGCCGATGGGCATCAACACGATCTCGGGCTTGAGGCGCTGACCAATCTCGGAGAACCCGTCGAAATAGGCTGTGTCCCCCACATGGTAAACCGACCTGTCTCCCCATCGGATACAAAAGCCCCCAAAGGCGCGGTGCCTATCGGCGAGCACTCGCGCCCCCCAGTGTTTAGCTGGGGTAAAAGTGATTTCCAGCTCTTCGTAGTCCAAGGTGTCCCACCAATTCATTTCCACAACAGATCTGAAACCGAGATTTTCCACCAGGCTGCCCACGCTGTTAGGGACAACGATCGTCTGGTTGTCGGCGACTTGCCGGAGACTGCGACGGTGCAGGTGGTCGAAATGAGCGTGCGTGATCAACACGAGGTCTATACCGGGTAAATCCCGGATGTGCAGACCCGCATGCCGCAGGCGGCGGATGACTAACATCCAGTTGGCCCAGTTCGGATCTACGAGGATATTGCGACGCGAGGTCTGAATCAAAAACGAAGCGTGTCCTATCCATGTCACACACACCTGCCCCTCCTCAACCTTCGGGAAAATGGGACGATGTCTGCGACCTTTGCGAGAGACAAAAAAAGAGGGTATCAAAACTTCTGTGATAAAATTACGATCCGTCCATTTCCTCGCTGGCCGCCTATCTTGTCTGGGGCTGCTGTGGGCTTTGCCCTGCGTGCTCGAGTGCCTGTGTTCTTTCATGGTTTCAGAAATAAGTTTCAGAAAAAAATTTCAGAAAAAACAGTCCACGCCATTTACAAGGTTGCGCAAGCCGAAAATTCTCCCGATAGTGTCGCCATGTCTTCGGCAGTTCTATCACCCAAACAGCAGGTGCGCGACGAAATCCGCGCCCGGATGCGACGCGTCACCATCGCACTGAGAGCGCAGTGGTCCGCCGCCGCCGCCGATCTCGTGCTCTCGCTTCCAGAAATCCAAGCTGCCCACCACATTTTTCTTTTTGCCTCGATGCCCAGCGAGATTGATACCGATGGCATCTTCGCCCGCCTGCTCGAAGCCGGCAAGAAAGTGGCCTTCCCCTACATGGTGCCCGGCAGCTCACGACTCCAAGCTATCGGGGCTGATAAACTCGACGATCTCAGGATGAACAGTCACGGTGTGCGAGAACCTGCGCCCACGCTCGACCGCAAGGTCAACCCCTCCTTCTTCCAAGTGATCATCATGCCGGGCATGGCCTTTGACCTGCATGGCCACCGCGTCGGGCGGGGCATGGGCTACTATGACCGCTTTATCCAAGAAGATGCTCCCAATGCTTTTCGCGTCGGCCTGTTCTACTCTCTGCAAGAACACCACACGGTCCCGGTGAAAGAAACGGATCAGAATCTGGACTGCGCAGTGACCGAAAAAGAGATCCGTAGATTCCATCGGCAAAAATAAGGCTTTATCATTTGCGCCGGTGCTGCTTTGCAGATGACAGCTATGAACTCGACTGAACTACTCTGCCTCATCCTACCAGCCTTAGCCGCTTTCCTCTGCGGCTCGATCCCCTTTGGATTCATCGTGGCCCGCAGCAAAGGTGTGGATATTCGCCAACAGGGCAGCGGCAACATCGGTGCCACGAATGTCGGTCGCGTGCTCGGCAAGAAATGGGGCTATCTCGTGCTGGCCCTCGACGCGCTCAAAGGTGTGATCGGCGTCTTGGCCGCCCCCCACATCTGCGCACGGCTCGGAGCTGCTCCTGCCGGATGGCTCGACCTGCTATGCGGCGTGGCTGCTGTCATGGGTCACAACTATTGCCCTTGGCTCGGGTGGAAAGGCGGCAAAGGCATCGCCACCACAGCAGGCGTGCTAACTGTCGTGTTCCCCCAACAATTCCTGTGGGTCTTCGGCTCATGGGTTCTCGTCTTTCTCACCAGCGGTTATGTCTCCTTGGCCTCCATCGCTGGCGGCATCGCCCTCGGTGTCTCCGGTTTCTTGATAGATGGTCTCACGGCCCACGGCATTGCCGCCCTGTTGCTCGGTGCCGTCGCCATCCTCAGACACAAATCCAACATCGCCCGGCTTGTCGCTGGCACAGAAAACCGCACACTCTGGAAAAAGAAAGACCCCGCACCATGAATATCCACATCCTCGGAAAAGGCGCTTGGGGAGCAGCCCTCGGGCACACCCTCCAGAAAAATGGTCACTCCGTGCAGTGGAGCGACCACACTGACCCCGCTCTGTGGATGGAAGCGATTGATTTCGTTCTCCTCGTCGTGCCCTCAAAATTCCTGCTTGCCGAACTGCGCCGCTGGCCCCGCCCTGTTTGCCCTGTCATCAGCGCGGTCAAAGGCATCGAACCCGATAACTTTAAAAGAGTCAGCGAGATCGTTGAGATTTCATGGGGATCAGTGAAATTCGCAGCGCTCAGCGGCCCGAGTTTCGCCGAGGAGGTCTCGAAAGATATGCCGACAGCCGTCGTTGCTGCCAGCGCCGATCAGAAGATTGCCGAGCAAGTGCAGCAGCTCTTCCACCGCCCTGAATTTCGTGTCTATCGCTCGGATGATGTCACGGGACTCGAACTGGGCGGCGCCTTGAAAAATGTTTACGCCATCGCCGCGGGTCAGTGCGCCGCACTTGGGCTCGGAGCCAACACACAAGCCGCCCTCGTGACCCGCGCCCTAGCCGAAATGGTGCGCGTGGGCACAGCGCTCGGCGGCAGGCGCGAAACTTTCATGGGGCTCAGTGGTGTGGGCGATCTCATGCTGACCTGTTACGGCGGATTGAGCCGCAACAGGCAATTTGGCGAGTGGATCGTCAAAGACCGGGCTCAAGCCGCCACGATGATTGCCGGTGTGGCCGAGGGTGTCACCAGCGTCAAAGCCATCTGCCATCTCGCCTCTCTCGCCGGTGTCCATGCCCCACTGGCCGAGGAAATCTACAAAGTCATTTACGACAATAAGTCCCCTGAAGAAGCTCTCCGCGACCTACTGGCCAGAGCCCCAGTGGAAGAAATCCGATAATCCTAAAAACGGGAATAGCGTGCGACAAGCTGCGCTTGAACCCGGATTATGCATTAGAAAAGAGAAAAGGTGATTGAGACGAGTTGATGTT
>DYRQ01000059.1 GCA_020718645.1 Verrucomicrobium spinosum | reverse complement strand
TTGAATTCACGCACTCCAGAGTTCTCGGAGCCAACCGGAGAACTGTCTGCCTCTGTCCCTTTGCTCTTCCCTTGTTGCTTGGCACCTTTGCCGACTATGGGAACGGCCGTTTCTGCGCTGTATTGCGGGGCACATGCAAGCGGTGAAAGCTGGTAAAGAATATATTTTTGTTTGGCAGCACGAGCCTTGCTTACTTTGTAACCGATAGCTGCCAGCCCTTTTTTATCTGTGATAGAATACCCGTTTACCCCGTAATAAAGAGGCTCATCGTTTTTGCGCTGCAATACCAAACGACATACGGAGCGCAGGTATTGGCATGTGTCCAACTCCGCGTCTGTGACGGGATAGTTATAAAGGTTGTTCGCCACGATCCAATCCCGGCAACTCATGCGATAAGTGCCAAGAAGCGTCACCGGGGAAGAATGCACCAGATAAAGTGCAGATGGCTCGAAGAGTGCAAGTTGAGCCATTCTATCGGAGGGGTTTAGTGCGCTTTGTTTGCAATGTATTTGTCCGCCATGTCGTGGGCTGTCTGCCTTTTCCATTTTATTGAGCAACGCGATAAGGCTGCGCCCCAAGGCTTCCGCAAGGTTGACCGGAACAGCATTTCCTATTTGCTTATATTGGCTCATGACGGAACCGGAAATACCCCAATCATCAGGAAATGTCTGGAGCCTCGCATACTCCCGCACGGTCAGCGGGCGCGTCTCCGATGGATGGCAACGCCCCGTCTGGTTTTGCGCCGGGGCGCAGGTCAAGGTCAGGCTGGGTTCGTCCCAAGAAAGCCTCCTTCCAATCCCCGTCTTCCCCCCTTCTAAATGGAAGCTGCCTTTGAGCAACTGCTTCTGTAAATCGAGCGGCAAATCTCTCCAATACCCGCCTGGAGGAACCTTGGCGATGATGTCCGCTTTCCATTTGGTGTAAGAGACTCCAGGCGATGCTGGGGCATTGGTCGGAAAAAGGCATCCTTTTTTCAAAGCGTCGCGGACCGTGTAAACCCGTTGGGCGGGTGATGGCCAGCGAAAATCTTTGAGATAGTTGGCCAGATCGTTCCGGATACCGACGAGCGCAAGCCTTTCCCTTTTCTGTGGGACGCGGTAAAAAATCGCCTTCAGGACCTCGGGTGGGACAAGCGTGTATCCCAAATCTGCTATGGCCGATTTGATCACCTCAATGGTTTTTCCGTTCTCGTGCGTGAGCAGGCCTCGCACATTCTCGCCAAGGAATACACGGGGGCGCATTTCGTTGACCGCACGGGCGAACTCGAAAAACAGCGTCCCCCTCGTATCAGCAAAACCGCCACGGTTCCCCGCATACGAAAACGCTTGGCACGGGAAGCCTCCAGAAACCAAATCAATATCAGCAAACTCCCGAAAATCAACTTTTGCAACATCGCCTTCCAAGACATTCCACCGGGGCCGGTTCCGCCTGAGTGTGTCGCAGGCATCGCGGTTGAACTCGCTCAACGCAACAGCATCAAATCCAGCTTTTTCCAAGCCGAGAGCCAGCCCGCCAGCTCCGGCAAACAGTTCAATCGAGCGGAAAGGACGGACAGGGCGTATCTTTCTCTCGGCATCCCAAGCGGACAAACGCATGGACTGCACTTGCGGAAGATTTTTCAAGTCGGACCAGCGGTAAAGATTCACGCCGTTGCACGGGACAAGCACCCCGCTTGACGCCCACTTGCGGACGGTCTCCTTGGACACCGAAAGAATGTCGGCGACCAACCCTTGCGTCAAAATCTCGTCGTCAGCGAATTTTGAATCCATCAAACCCTTGGTATGATCCGAACGAGGAGAGGAAGAGCGTTTTCAAGATGTCGGCATCCTCCTTTTGCAGTTCTTCTAAAACGGAGTTTCTGCCAAGAGCCTGCGGATTTTCTTTGAGCACATCGTCAATGACAGATCCGATGACCGAACAAAGCGAGGCAAAGGCTCGGCTATCTCCGGTCGCTATTTCGTAAAACTTGTCTATAGAAATGCGGCGCAAACGATCTTGCCTTTCTGGGCGAAGGTGAAATTTTTCTAGCTTCCATGGGATGTCTTGGCTCGTTTTAGCAATGACTTCAACCAGATAGCAAACTGCCTTGCGGTTTCCCTCCACCAACCCTCGCATCCTGGCGTGCGTGTGCCCGGCAGCACTGGAATTCATCGTGTTGTGCTTATTCTTGAACTCCGCAAAAATGTTTTTCTCATGGTTTTCCACATCCCATCCATCCACGCCAGTGTCGGGGACTTCCCATCCATTACCGACATATTTGAATATATTCTGGTGGAAGTAACCGATGAGATTCTCATTTGTTTTATTGAGTTGCCGGATCACTTCGGCATCAACGACATTGCCAATCGAACGCCTATAAACATGAGCATCAAATGTGAGTTTGATCGGGTCTATGATGTTCTTGCGGAACTCTCTCAATGTCATGCCCGTGCGGAATCGGGGCTTACCGTCGCAAGCGTATGCTCTTTGATTTCATCGTCCTTGATAAAAGAAAGCTCATAAATGTTATTGCTTTTAACCATGCTTTTCATCGGTTCTATTTTACCACTCAAACGAGGGATCGGAGAAACATTATTTTGCCGATAGACTTATTTTGAACGGCAAAGAAAAGCATCACTCACTCGTATAAGCCTGTCAATAACTGACCTGTAAAATTCTGCCATCATTCTTTGCCTTTTAGCCTTGGGCCGAACGGCGATGGAGCGTTTTGCGATCCATGTTGTGGTGAGCTTCTTCAAACCGGACTGTGCCTGACAAGGCTCGCATAACTACCGAATGAGTGATCACTGTGCGACCTCGGGCTTCGACCCCGCGGAGTAAAGGACTCGGCGTGATACCCGTGGCGGCGAAAATGATGTTTTGGCCTTTCGCCAAATCGCGGGACATAAATTGGCGGTCGAGTTTATCGCCCCACCCCGCCTCGATCAGCGAGGCTCGTTCGCCCTCGTCGCGCACCCATATTTTGGCGCGCAGACCACCGCCGAGACAACGCAGTCCTGCTGCTGCTAGGATGGTCTCGGGCGTGCCGCCTATCCCGGCGTAAAGATCTATGTTGGAAGTCTGCATGGCGGGGGCTAATGCGGCGCCGATATCGCCATCGCCGATCATGCGCAAAGCCGCACCAGCCCGACGAATCTCTTCGATGATGCTTTGGTTGCGGGGGCGGTCGAGGACGCAGACGACGACATCGCGCACAGATTTGTCGAGAATTTTTGCCGTCACGGCGATGACTTCTCCGATGGGTGCATCAATGTCAATCGGCAGCGAAGGATCCTCCATCCACGCTTTGCGGACAGCCAACGGGTAAGCCAGTTTGTGCATGTAAAAAGCAGGGATGTCCATGAGGCACCGCTCCTCTTGGCCCGGTTCACGCAACGCGGCCACGATGCAACTGATGGAGTTGGACATGCCTTTGCTGACATTAGTCGTGCCGTCCACGGGATCGAGAGCGATGTCGAATTGTGGGGTGCCCGGTCGCCATGTGCCAAGTTTTTCCCCTTTGAAAATACCGGGTGCTTCGTCTTTGATTCCCTCGCCGATAGTGACTTCACCAGAAATTTCCATGAGATCAAACATCCCTCGGATAGCGTCGCACGCATCCGCATCAGCCGCCTCTTTGTCGCCTTTACCAAGCCATTGGAGGGTGTTGAGTGCGGCCATCTCTGTTGCACGCAGAAAATCGAATTGCAACCGGCGTTCGACATCGTGAATGAAGGAAAGTTGAGGCGTTGTCATAGAGAGAATGATGGCGCTATTCTTGGCTCTGTCACTCCAGATCAACCTACACACCGCAGTCCAAGTGAGGGGAAGGAGGGTAAGCTGGTGATGGGGAAAGGAATGGGAATAGCGTGGGACAAGCGAATCTTCGTCCTACGGCGAGCTGGACCGCAGGGAAATCGGGTGTCTCGTCTCGCTGCTCTGCATTATTCTGCCAAGCGCACTTCTGCGAAGAAAGCCGATGTGCCGAACCGGGCGCGGAACGCGGATTCTAGGGCTGTTGCGTCGGTTGTCTCCTCGAGCAGGGCGAACATGGTGGAGCCGCTGCCGCTCATCATGGCGGTGCAGACACCGGGTTGTGATCGCAGCCAACTTTTGATTTCGGGTAGCAGGAGGTATTTCTCAAAAACAGGAGGTTCAAGGTCGTTGCGCATCTCGCCCCAACTGTAGGTGGCGCAAGGTTCACCTGTTTTTTTCTCGGGTGGTAGAGCTGCGTAAGTTTTATAAGCCCACGCGGTGTTGACACCGAAGCCGGGGTTGATGAGCACACAGCGGCGAGGCGTTTCTGCGAGGTCAAAGGGCTCCAGGATTTCGCCGCGCCCTTTGCAGAGAGCAGCGGGGGGTCCGAGAAAAAATGCTGTGTCACTGCCAATCTCAGCAATCATGCTCTGGAGGGCTGCTGGGTCGAGGGGCGAGCCGGCGAGCTGGTTGATGCCATCGAGCGCGTAGGCTGCATCGCTGCTGCCGCCCCCGAGTCCGCCGCCGTGGGGGATTTTTTTTTCGAGGTGCATGCGGATGCCAAACGGTTGCGGGTGACGCGAGAGGAAGAGTTCCACGGCTTTGACCACGAGATTGTCGCTGTTGGTGGGGAGGGTGGGGTCGGAGCACGAGAGGGTGATGCCGGGCGAGTCGTTGCGAGTTATTTCGAGTGTGTCGCAGAGGGTGGTGCGCACCATGACGGTTTCGAGTTCGTGGAAACCGTCGGGTCTGCGTCCGACGACGCGCAGGACGAGATTGATTTTTGCGGGCGGGTGCAGAGTCAGGCTGTCGGAATTCATGTGGGTAGTTTTGCCGTGTCCGGGAGCCGAGTCAATGACTTGCGAAAATTCTAGAGTTGGGCACAACAGAGAAATGCTGCGGACTTTGCGGATAAAAAATTTGGCGCTAGTCGAAGAGCTGGTGTGGGAGCCGGGTGCAGGATTTACGGCTATAACCGGTGAGACAGGTGCAGGGAAATCCATCATCATTGGGGCGCTCATGCTGGTGTTGGGAGAGAGAGCTGACAAGGGCTGCATCCGGACGGGAGAAGAACAGTGTTCCGTCGAGGCAGAGTGGGATCTGACCCGCTACCCGAATTTCGCCGAACTTGAGGCGTGGCTCGAGGAGAATGGGCTCGACAAGTGCGAGGATGGTATGCTGAGGGTCAAACGGCAGATCACGCTCACCTCGGGGCGTCAGTTTGTCAATGGCTCGCCTGCCTCGCTCCAGAACTTGCGCGATATCGGCGTGGAGTTGGCTGACTTCCATGGACCACACGAGCACCAGTCGCTTTTATCGAATGAGACGCAGCGTCTCTTGCTCGATCGTTTTGCTGGTTTCACCTCGGACATTAACCAGACTCGCGAGGCGTGGAAGAAATGGAAACAGGCAGGCAGTGAACGCGCACAGGCGGAATCTGAATCGGGCATGGCGCCCGGGGAGTTGGAACTGCTCGAATTCCAAGCCGATGAAATCAGCGCAGCCACTCTGAGGCTTGGCGAGGATATTGAGATGTCCGAGGCGATCTCGCGAGCGCGCAACTCCAAACGGGTGCTGGAACTGGGGTCGCTCCTGGGAGAGTGTCTGGATGGAGAAGGGGAGAGTATCTCGGATAAAATGGCTGTGGCCCACAGGACGGTGTCGGAGCTGGCATCGCTCGACAAACAGTGTGTCCCGCTGATGGAAAGCCTCGACCAAGCGGCTGTGCTGGTGCGCGAGGCCGCCGCCGACCTCACGCGGTATCTTGAGAAGCTGGATCTCGACCCGGCCCGCCTGTCGCAGGTGGAAGAACGATATAACTTGGTGCAGACTCTCATCAAAAAATATGGCGGCAGCATCGGCATGGTTCTCGACTATGAGTCCAAAGCGAGAGAGCGGCTGGCCCGTTACGAGAATCGCGACCTTGTGCTCTCGGAGCTGAAACTGAGGGAAGAATCGGCTCGGCAAGAATATGGTCTCTACGCCTCGGAACTCTCGCGCAAGAGGAAAATCGCAGCCGAGAAACTAGCCCCAGCCGTGATGGCACAACTGCGCGATCTCGGTTTTAAATCGGCGTTGCTTGAAGTGCAGGTGCGCATGTTGACCCAGCCTTGTGCGGATGGGTTTGATGAAGTTGAAATCCAATTTGCCCCCAATCCAGGAGAGGGAAGTAAGCCGCTCAAAGCTATTGCGTCGAGTGGCGAGATGGCTCGTGTCATGCTCGCGGTGAAAACTTGTCTGGCCGCACAAGACCAAGTGCCGTTGCTAGTGTTTGATGAAGTGGACGCGAATGTGGGAGGGGAGATAGGCACGCAGGTGGGGAAAAAACTGCGAGCCTTGGGCGGGTCGCATCAAGTGCTGTGCATTACCCATCTGCCGCAAGTGGCCGCCCTCGGGCAAGAGCATTATCAAGTGCTCAAAGAAACCAGCGGCGGGCGCACTTTTACCAAGTTGATCGAACTAGATGGCGAGGAGCGCTGTGATGAACTGGCCCGCATGCTGGGTGGTGTGAGTCACTCCACCAAGAAGCTGGCCAAGGCCATGCTGAAGGGCGGGTAAATCGGTAAGAAACAGTGTGGAGACAGGTGATTCAGCCTACGAAAAAATTCATGGCGTCTGGTCACAAGGGTGCTAGGGTGATGGCATGAGTGTTCTTGTTGTCGGCTCCGTCGCATTGGATTCAGTCAAGACTACCAAAGAGGAGCATCACAGGCTGCTAGGCGGCTCTGCCTCCTATGCCTCGGTAGCGGCTAGTTTTTTTGCACCCACCCGCATGGTGGGAATTGTAGGCGAGGATTTCCCGCCTGAATACATTTCCCTGCTGGAATCGCGAGGAGTGGACTTGGCTGGTTTGCAGAGGGTTTCTGGAAAAACTTTTGCTTGGTCAGGTGAATACGAGCTGGACATGAACAGGCGCAAGACCCTTTCCGTCGAGCTGAATGTGTTCGAACAGTTCCGCCCAGACCTGCCCGCAGCATGGAAGACCACCCCTATTATTCTGTTGGCTAACATCGCCCCAGTGCTCCAGCTCCATGTGCTGGATCAGCTAGATTCGCCAAAATTTGTCGTAGCGGACACGATGGATCTCTGGATACACACGGCCAAAGATGATCTGCTCGCGTTGCTGAAAAGGGTGGATTTGCTCGTGCTCAATGACAGCGAAGCCAAGGAGTTGACCGGGCGGGATAACCTGATCCAAGCGGGGCGTGAGATGCTCCGGCTCGGGCCAAAATATGTGGCCATTAAAAAAGGCGAACATGGCTGTTTGCTTTTTGGGGAAGACCTTCTTTTTGCAGCGCCCGCTTATCCGGTGGAAGGCGTCGTAGATCCGACGGGGGCAGGGGACTGTTTTATCGGTGGGTTTGTCGGTAGCTTGGCCGCTACGGGCCAGACGGATTTTTCAGCGCTGAAACGAGCGGTGCTGTATGGCACGGCGACAGCCTCGTTTGATGTCGAAGATTTTAGCCTGCGCCGTTTGCAATCAGCCTCGAAGGATGAGTTGCTCGGGCGTGTGGAGACACTCAAAGAATTGGTTCGGGTAGAGTTTTGATAGTGTAATGAAAAGTTGCACGACGACATGAGCGAAAAAAACAACAGGGAGTTTTCTCAGACCTGCAGAATGGATCTGCGGGACCTGTTGCACAATGTCCGGAAGGTTCAGTCGCCCACCGTGGTGGCCACTCACCAAAAAGAAGGGGGAGGAGCCAGCTTGATTGATGTCATCGCTGGGGAGATGATGATGCTGCGTGAGAGCCAGGATCGTCTCTCAAGAATAGTTCCCATACTCGTCCAATCCTGCGGGCTATCTCCAGATTCCCCCATGGGGCGTAGTGCTGTCACACTCTCCCAAGAGGCGGAAAAAGACATCCAGCATAACCAGTATCACAACCGATATCATGTCCAAGAGGTGGTGGTGGCCGCCTTCATGCTCGGGCGGCGCGAGAAAATTCCGCTGATCAGTCTCGCAGAACTGATTTTAGCGGCGACTGCGCACGACTTGAATCATCAAGGGCGTCACAACCAACACCCCTTCGAGCTGGAGCATCTCGCGGCGGAGACGGCTTGTGCAATCTTGGAGCGCGAGGGTGTTTCCGAGGAAATCAGCAGCAAGATTGAGCAGATGATCCTCTGCACCGACTTTTACCACGGCACCCCGCATGCCCGTGAAATCTATGTGAAAAGCCAGAGTCTGCCGCAGCAATCTCCCGAACGGATTTTGGCTGCCCAATGTCTTCTGTTGACGGAAGCAGACATTATGTTTTCGTGCTTCGATCTGGACTACAACGATCTGCTCAGCCGTTTGCTCTGCTCAGAGATGCACCTCGATGAAGAGACGCTGCCGATTGCGGATCGCATCCGTTTTTTGGAGTCCACCCGCTTTTTATCCAAAGCCGCCTTGCAGTTCGGCCTTGAGGAGCGGCGCATGCACCTGCTGCGCACTTTGCAGCAAAGGATGCTGGGACCTTCTTGAGTGGCTTGAGACTCGATCTTCTGGTGGTTTTTCTAGGTCTGATTTGCTGAATTCGTCGTGGGTTGGTGTCAGGGCACTGGCTTTCGTGGGCACTTGCTCAAGACGGCTTGGAGATCAGTTCCTTTCACAGGTTTTGAAAGGTAGTCATCCATCCCGGCTTTCAGGCAGGCTTCACGGTCTTCGGCCATGGCATTGGCGGTGAGGGCTACGATGAGAGGGCGAGGAGATGAGCCGTATTTTTCCAAGAGCTTGGCAGTGGTCTCAAACCCGTCCATCTCGGGCATTTGGAGGTCACAGAGGACGAGGTCGTAGAATTGCCCGTGGACTTTCTCAAGAGCCTCCACGCCGTTGTTGGTAATGTCGGCGGAGTAACCTTGCTGTTTGAGCATGCGGGCGATGACGCGCTGGTTGACCGGGTTGTCCTCGACGACAAGGATGCGGAGCGGGTGCGTCTCCCCGAGATTTTTGATGACCTGAGTCTTGGTTTCGGATTCGTCTATGACTGAAGCTTCAGCCTGCATCGGTATGATGGGGAGCAGGACATGGAAGGTGGTGCCTTTGCCATAAGAACTCTCCAGACGGATGGAACCGCCCATGAGTTCCGCTAGCGATTTACAGATAGCCAAGCCGAGGCCAGTGCCGCCAAAGTGCCGCGTTGTGGAAGAATCTACTTGGGTGAATGGCCGGAATAGCTTGTTGATCTTATCCTCCGGAATGCCGATGCCTGTATCTATGACATCTAGTTCAATCCACATCATACCAGGTTGGGGTAGGGGTAGGGTGGGTGGGGTGGTGGGCACCGAAGCGTCGAGCGTGACGCTGCCTTCTTTTGTGAACTTGATAGCATTGCCAATCAGGTTGAGCAGGATTTGGCGGAGGCGGAGTTCGTCACTAGTGCAAAATTTTGGGACGCCGCTGTGGATGACTAACTCGACGCTGACTGGTTTGCTGTGAACGGCGGCGCGTTCGAGACGGCAGACATCCGCCATGCAGGCAACCAAATCAAAGGTGCGTGATTCCAGCGAGAGTTTTCCCGACTCGACTTTGGAGTAGTCGAGGATGTCAGAGATCAGGCGCACGAGTTGGTCGCCGCAGTCTCGGATAGTTTTGACACACTCTTTCTGATCCTCATCCAGTTCGGAAGTTCCGAGGAGTTCGCACATGCCCACTATACCGTTCATGGGCGTGCGGACTTCGTGGCTCATGTTGGCCAAGAAACTTGATTTGGCGCGGACAGATTCTTCGGCGGCGTGCAGTGCTACCTGGAGGTCTTGGGTCCGTTCGCGCACTTCGAGTTCGAGCCGGGCATTTTGCAAGGTGACACTCCGCGTGAGGGTGGCATTTTCGATGGCATAGGCACCTTGGGAGAGCATGACAGAGAGCATGCGGACGCCGATGTTGGTCTCGCGTATTTTTGGGTCATCTGTGAGGCCGACAAACATGCCTAGCGTGCGGGTGCGGGTGCTAAAAGGGTGGAAGATAACCGAGCCGGGGAACTGGTCATTGTGGACGACGACCGGGCGGTTTTGCTGGAGCGTCCAAGCGAAAGTGTTTTCTGCGATCGCCTTGTCAACGGCCTCTTGGACAAGGCTTAATTTCTCGTCGGGCTCGCAGTGTGTGGGTATGAAATCGAAGGATTCTGGATCTACTGCGTAAAAGGCGAGCGCATCGAAAGGCATGAGTTGGCGAACATGTTCAAGAATGATCTGGTGGAGATGCTCGGATTCGGCTGTCTGGTTGTCGCCCCCGAGTCCGAAGCCGAAGGAGATCAAGGTATCGAGAAACTCCACAAACTGTCTTTGGGGTGTTTCAGCTTTCTGATTGGGGTCGTCTGATATAATCGTATTCATGCTTTGCTAGCTCCGGGGAGCATTACTTGGATAACCTCCTCAATCTGTCGTGTGGCCTCGTCGCAGAGGATAGGGAGATCGTCATCGGCGAGGCCGATCTGTGCCCAAGCTTGTGGGTTGAGCGGGGGCACGAGGTTTTCCCCGCTCGTGCCAAGGGCTAAGCAGTGGGCGATGACATCCCCGGTGTGGATGACAGCGGCCTCGAGTGCGAAGCGGGCAACAGAAGAAAATTTATGATGGACGCGGATGCCCTCTTGGAGGCGGGCCGGGAGGTTCCAGGTTTCGGCTAGAGCCCCGCCGACATCTGTGTGGTCGAAGCCCAGCACTTCCCGCTCGGCAGCGACGAGGGCGATTTTTTTTGATTTAGCTAATTCTACAAAAATGCGCGCTTTGTCGGTCAATTTTTCAAAGATCACCAAGCGCCCTATGTCGTGGAGCAGGCCGCTCACAAAGAAGCGTTCTGTATTGGGTTCGCGGCGGCGGGCTGCGAGCAGGCGGCTGGTGATACCCACACCAATGGAGTGTTTCCAGAAGGATTCCATGGAGACAATGTCCGGGGGGACGCCTTTGAACATGCTGATGACCGAAGTGGCTTGAGCTAGGTCACGGAGCTGGGCGCCACCGATGAGCGTTACAGCATGGCTGATAGTGTCAATCTTGCTGGGGAATCCGTAGAACGAACTATTGGCAAGTTTGAGCAGGCGGATCGAGAGAGATTGGTCGCTGCTGATGACCTCGGCAATGTCATCCACGGAACTATTCGGATCGTCCACTACCTCGGTGATACGATAAAATGTTGCGGGTAGGGAATAGATCGTTTTGACACTGCGCACCAGTTCTGTTGCCGGGTCGCTCATCAGACTTTTCTCCCGACCAGTTCTTTGAGTTTTCTGAGAGAGGCGATGCTGAAAAGCCGTTGCATGGGCGGGTGTTCGAGGTTGGTTAAAATAAAGCGAGCTTTTGTGAATTCATCGGCTTGAGATTTGATAGCTGGATCCACCTCGGACAGCCATTTGTCCTCAGGGGAGGCCGAGTCATCACCATCGATCTCGATATGGGTGACACCCCATGAACGGAAGACGCGCAGGTGTTTTTCAGAAATCTCGATACCAGAACGAGCCAAGACCTGCCCCGAGCCGTCCGAGACTTCCTTGGACAACTTCATACCTGCCTGTGCTGCTTCAATCGGGACTTTGGCCATGGGTTGAGATTTCTGCCACCTTTAGCAAGTGCCAGCAGGAATGACAATCGCCATTCTCCGAGGATCACTGTTAGTGGTATCAGACATTGAATCGGAAATCCATGACATCGCCGTCTTGGACGACATATTCTTTCCCCTCAATGCGAAGTTTCCCTGCCTCACGGACTTTGGCATAGGATCCTAGGCCGGCCAAGTCAGTATAGGCCACGGTCTCAGCAGCGATAAAGCCGCGCTCGAAATCAGTGTGGATCACCCCAGCGGCAGCAGGGGCTTTATCACCGTCGTGGATAGTCCAGGCGCGAGTTTCTTTTTCGCCAGTCGTGAAGTAGGTTCTCAGCCCGAGCAGGTGGTAGGCGGCGCGGATAAGTGTTCCAACCCCCGATTCCTCCACCCCGAGTTCTTTTAGATAATCGGCTGACTCCTCGGCGGAGAGATCAACGAGATCGGATTCAATCTGGGCCGAAATCACGACTGCCTCGGTCTGGTGATGCTGGGACACATAGGCGCGCACGGCTGCGACATGTGGGTTTTTGTCGGCGGTGGCGAGATCGGTTTCGGCAACATTGCAGGCGAAAAGAACGGGTTTACTCGAGAGGAGGAAAAAGGACTTGGCCACAGCCTTTTGTTCGTCGGTCAGAGAGAGTGTGTTGGCGGGTTTGCCGTCATTCAGGTGCGGTTCTAGGAGTTGGAGGACTTCGAGTTCGGCCTTGGCTACCTTGTCGCCGCCACGGGCGGATTTCTGGCTGCGGTCTATCCTTTTCTGCACGCTGCCGAGATCGGCCAACACCAGTTCGGTGGTGATGACTTCGATGTCCGCCACGGGATCTACGGAGCCGCTGACATGGTGGATATTCGAGTCCTCAAAGCAGCGAACCACCTGCACCACGGCATCTGCTTCACGGATATGAGCTAAAAATTGATTGCCCAAGCCCTCGCCTTGGCTGGCTCCTTTGACAAGACCGGCTATGTCCACGAACTCGATAGCTGCGGGGATGATTTTCTGGGTTTTGGAAATGGCGGCCAAGACATCAAGTCGCTTGTCCGGCACAGTCACCGTGCCCACATTGGGGTCAATGGTGCAGAAAGGATAGTTGGCCGCCTGCGCCTTGCGTGTGCGCGTGACAGCATTAAAAAGGGTGCTCTTGCCAACATTGGGCAAGCCGACAATTCCAACTCGAAGCATGGGGCGTGTTTAAACCACCCATTGGCTCTGACGAGGAAAAAGAGTGTTTTTCTCTCAGGTAGGGGACAGAGCCACAAACAGCTTATTCGTCCTCGTCGCTGACTGCAACAGAGGTGGAGGGGGGCTGTTTAGCGGGTTTTGCAGAGGGTTTGCCTCCGACGAGACGGCTGAAAATATTGTTGAAATCAGGGGCGCCACGCTCGTTGGTGGTCGTGGTGATTTTGCCCTCAACAACAGCGCCTTCGTCCACGACAACAGTGCCTGCCTGGATGTCACCATAGACCATGGCGTCCGGTCGCAGGTGAACCTTGTTGAGAGTCTTGATGTCGCCTTGCACCTTGCCGGCAACAATAGCCGTTTCCGCGCCGATATCACCCTTGATGACCGCTTTTTCTCCGACGATCAGAGAACCATCGGAGTCGAGGGTTCCCTCGAAACGACCGTTAAACTCCAGTTCGCCAGAAAACGCCAGTTCACCCTTGATTTCCACATCCTCAGTGATGACGGGTCGCCCCGTGCCGATCGCCGAGTAAGTGTCTGAACCCGCAGGAGCCACTCCGGCAGTCTCGCCGTAGCGATTTCCGATCAAATTACTGAATCCAAAGCCTTTGGTTTCGCTAGCCATAGTGCAGTTAATATGCACCGATACCTCTGATTTGTCCATGTGAAAAGGTGGGGGAGAAAAACGATTGCCAAGTTCTATCACTTCGCCATGGTTAGAAGTATGGAAGCCGATATTTCCGAACTGCCCCTGCTTGACATGAAAAGTGCCATCGAATGCACGGGCTTGGAGGGCGATGATCTCGGAGAGTTTCTCGTGGAACTCATAGACACTTTCAAAGATGATTCGGCCAAAAGGATGGCTGACCTGGTCGCCCGTATGACGCCCGAGATGGTGAGCCAAGCCGAGGGCAGAAAAAAAATAATCCAGATCGCGCACACCCTCAAAGGCAGTTGCGCCAATCTCGGATCCCTGAGATTGCACAAAGTATTTTTCCTGATCGAGGAGTTTGCTAAGGCCGGTGATTTCGCCAGCGCTTCTGGTGCTCTTGCTTTGGCTAATCAAGTGTATCCTGAATTCTTAGCCGCGCTCGAAGCCGAGCGTGTCCGGTGGTCGGCCTGACCCACCATCGCTGTTTACAGCCTGTCATTCCAAAGATATAGCATCTGCGATGAAAATCACTTTTCACGGGGCAGCCCGCACCACCACAGGTTCCAAACACTTGCTCGAGGTGAACGGTTCCAAAATCCTGCTCGACTGCGGCCTATTCCAAGGACGCCGGCAGCAGAGCATTCAGATCAACGAACATTTTCCCTTCGACCCGGCGTCCATTGATGTGGCCGTGCTCTCTCATGCCCACATAGACCACAGCGGGAATCTGCCCCGCCTCTGCAAGCTAGGCTTCCGGGGCAACATCATTTCCACCTTTGCCACGCGCGACCTCTGCCAGCTCATGCTGGCCGATTCCGCCAAAGTCCAAGCAGCAGATATAGCGTTTTTGAATAAAAAACGGGAGCGCCAAAATCTGCCGGAACTCGTCCCCCTCTACAACGCCCGCGAAGCGGAGCAGTGCCTGCGCCAGTTTGTGACGGTCAATTACCGTCGCCCCATGCCCATTGCTCCCGGTATCACAGTCACTTTTTACGATGCTGGGCATATCTTAGGTTCTGCGCAGGTGGTGCTCGACATCGAGGAAGGTGGGAGGCGCAGCAGGCTGCTTTTCTCAGGGGATGTCGGGCGCGGACACAACGACCTGCTCCGCAACCCCGAACCCGTGGACGGCGTGGACTACATGCTCATGGAGAGCACCTACGGTGCCAGAGAACACGACTTGCCTGAAGCGGCCAGCGACAAACTCTGCAGCATCGTCCGCACTGCGATTGAGCGCGGGGGAAAAATACTGATTCCCTCTTTTGCTGTGGAGCGCACCCAGCAGGTGATCTACCGCCTCCACCATCTCATCAAAGACGGGTGTATCCCCCCCATCCCCACCTATGTGGACAGCCCCTTGGCTGTCAATGCCACCGAGGTGTTCCGGCTCCACCCCGAGTGTTTCAACGACGAGGTTTACGAGTTCCTCTTCCAGCGCGCTGACCCCTTCGGTTTCGAAAGCTTGAATTACATTCGCGACACGGCGCGATCCATGGATCTCAACACCGTCACCGGCCCCTGCATTATCATCTCAGCCTCGGGCATGTGCGAGGCCGGGCGCATCGTCCATCATCTCCGCAACAATATTTCGGATTCTCGCACCACTATCCTTTTCGTCGGCTACTGCGCTCAAAACACCTTGGGCGCCCGTATTCGGGCGGGAGATAAAACCGTGAACATTTTCGGCGAGTCCCTGCGCGTCAATGCTCGCATCGAGGCCATAGATAGTTTCAGTGGCCACGCGGATCACAGCGAGCTGCTCGACTACTACCGAGCCACGGGTGGCTCCAAGAAAAAAGTATGGCTCGTCCATGGAGAGCCCGACCAATCTGATCCTCTCCGCCACGAGTTGCGCACGCTTTTCCCAGGCACGGATTTTATCGTGCCGACAGCGGGCGAGACCGCGGAAATCTGAGCGGCTCAGAGCAGCCGGATCAGCCTTTGGTTCCCTTGATCCCCACGGGAATTCCAGCCACGACGAGGATGACTTCGTCCGCCGCCGCCGCCGCGATTTGGTTGGCTTTACCGCAGAGGTCGCGGAAAGCGCGCGTGTCTCGATCCGCCGGCACCACCCCAAGACCCGTCTCGTCTGATACAATGACGAGACCTCCGGGCGGTGGGGATTCCAAGGCGTCGCGCCAGAGCGATAAAATGTCAGTCTCGGCAAGACCAAGGCACATTTGCATCGAGAGCCAGAGAGTGAGGCAGTCCAGTAACACCACCCGAGTGCCTGACTCGGAAAATACTGTCCGCAGGTCGTAGCGGTTTTCTACAGTCTCCCAGCTTGCAGGCCGGCGAGCTTGGTGCAGGCGAATGCGTTCGGCCATCTCGGGATCGGCCATCGAGGTGTCGTAGGTGGATAGGTAGGACACTGGTTGTCCTAGGTCCGCCACGAGTTTTTCCGCGTGTTCGCTTTTGCCGCTGCGGCAGCCGCCAAGCACTAGGGTGATCCGTGATCGCATGGCTATTCGATGAGGTCTTCCACATTGTCGCTCACGCGCAGGTCAATGAGAGCCCAATCCACCGAAGCCTGATAGAAGGTGAAACGCCACTGGATAGGTTGCAGTTCGTGCCAAGTGAGGAAGGTGGCCACCAACATGCGCTTGCCCACTTTCTGCGTGTCGTAGTGTTCGGTATCAATAATTTTTCCGTAAACGCGGATGGCCTCTGTCACTTTGTCCGAGAGCACGCTGACATTCTCGGTGCGCTCGGCGAGGCGGGTGCCTTTGAGCAGGGTGTCCAGAGCAGCGCGGGCATGGGTCGAACCTTTGGAGAGTGTCTGGAAAAAGAGCTGAATCTGTGTCTTCGGACCTTCGGGGAGGGCGGTGGGATCCGGCTTGCGACGGTGGAATTTGAAAATGGGGTTCACTTCACCGGCAGCCGGGGCAGGGGCACCGGGAACATCGAGACTCAGCGTTTGTGCGTGCAGGTGGGACGATACCGAGAGTGCGGCAAAGAGAGCGAGGGTGGATAGGCAAGTTTTCATCTAAAATAATTCTCCTTGTTGTAGTGGTAGCGCGGGTGCGGGAGCCGCTGTAGCAGCCTCGGCCGACACCTCGCGCACTAGGCTCTTGAAGCCGAACCGCGTGATGGCGTCCAGCAATTCCTTGTAGCGGGGGGCTGGTTTCCACTCGCGCCATTCACCTGGCACGGGCACTTCCAAGTCGAGCCGCACCATCTCGCAGTTGCTTTCGATCTGGGCGCGATGGGATTCCACCGAGGCGCGTATGCGGGCGGGTTCGATCTGATCCACGCGCTGGAGCAGGGAGCGGATGTCGCCATGGCGGGTGAGCAAGGAAGCGGCAGTTTTCTCTCCGACACCTGGGACGCCCGGGATATTATCCGATGCGTCGCCGAGCAATGCCAGCAGGTTGCCGACCAGTTGGGGAGGCACCCCCCAACGCGCTTGGACTTCGCTCGGGCCGACGAGATCGTATCCCCCGCCTTTGCGGGTCTGGTAGAGGAAAGTATTGTCCGTGACCATCTGCATGAGGTCTTTGTCGTTCGTGGCCATGATGACCTCCGCCTGCCCTTGGGCGCGGTGGGCGAGCGTGGCGATGACATCGTCGGCCTCTTGTCCAGCCACCTCGGAGACATGGAATCCTGCCAGTGCTGCTATGCCACGAATGTGATCCATCTGTGCCACGAGGTCGTGAGGCGTTTCTGTGCGGTTGGCTTTGTAGTCGGGCTGGAGAGACAGGCGGCGCTCCGGGATACCTGCATCGAAAACGACCACCGCGGCATCCGGCTTGAGTTCAGCTAGCATACGGCGAATGGATTTGAGGAAGCCGTAGATCGCATTGGTGGGACGACCCTCGGGATCGCTCAGACTTGCTATAGCATAGAATGAGCGGAAGGCGTAGTAGTGGCCGTCAACAATCAATAACCGCATGGCGCAGGGATAGTCCTTTGCGAGTAGTTCATCAACCTAAA
The DNA here is from genome assembly GCA_020718645.1 of Verrucomicrobium spinosum. GTDB lineage: Bacteria > Verrucomicrobiota > Verrucomicrobiia > JADLBR01 > JAIBCM01 > DYRQ01. The sequence continues at coordinate 69 of DYRQ01000059.1, read as the reverse complement.
TCCCGTAGATGCGTGAGAGGGGTGTCGCTGGAGTGAACTGCTGCCAGCCGCTTTTCCGAAAAAGCAAAA
>DYRQ01000143.1 GCA_020718645.1 Verrucomicrobium spinosum | reverse complement strand
TCTGGGTTAAAAAATCCTGCCTTACCCGCGGTTTGACCTTTACCTTTTTGCGAGCCTCTTTTCACTTCCACAGACCATGTATCTCAAGAGTCTTCAAATGGTCGGCTTCAAATCCTTCGCCGACAAGACCCGCCTGGAATTCCATCCGGGCGTCACCGCCATTGTTGGACCCAACGGCTGCGGCAAATCCAATGTCCTCGACGCCTTCCGCTGGGTGCTGGGTGAACAGTCGGCCAAAGCCCTCCGCGGTTCCGAAATGTCCGATGTTATTTTCAACGGTGCTGACTCCCGCAAACCCACCAGCATGGCCGAGGTCCTGCTGACTTTTGCCGACTGCGAAAAAGATCTCAACCTCCCCTACAACGAGATCACCATCGGACGCCGCATCTTCCGCGACGGCCGCAGCGAATACGAACTCAACCGCACCACCTGCCGCCTGCGCGATATCCAAGAACTGTTCATGGGCACTGGCATTGGCCGGGCCGCCTACTCCATCATGGAGCAGGGTAAAATTGACAAAGTCCTCTCCGCCCACCCCGAAGATCGCCGCGAGATCTTTGAGGAAGCCGCCGGCATCACCAAATTCAAAGCCCAGCGCAAGGAAGCTCTCCGCAAACTCGAGAACACCGAGGGCAACCTCATCCGCATCGAGGACATTCTCAAAGAGGTCAAACGACAGATCGGTTCCCTGCAACGCCAAGCCGGCAAAGCCCGCCGCTTCCGAGAAATCCAAGAACAGCTCCGCGTCTTGGAATTCCGCCTCGCCCACCGCGAAGGTGGCTTGCTCAAAGAAGCCGTCGAGAAACTCGAGAAACAGATGGCGGCTCAGGCCGAGGAACTCGCCAACCTCAACGCCTCTATCCAAGTCGAGGAACTCAAACTCTCCGACCTCCGCACCCAATCCGACGATCTGGAAAAAGAGGCCGAACGCCTGCGCCAACTCCGTGCGGAATTAACCACCACCATTGACCGCGCCCGCTCCCGCGTGGACTTCAATCTCGAGCGAATTTCCGATACCGAAAAAGCCGATCAAGCCGCCCGCCTCGACCAAGCTGCTTCCGAGGAACGCCTCAAAGTCTTGGCCGACCAAATCGCTTCCGTCGAACTCGCCCTCGCCCACAACCAAGAGGAATCCTCCCGCCACAACGGTCAACTCCAAGCCGCCCAAACCGAGGCTGCCGAGGCGCGTCAACGCGCCAACACCCTCCAGCGCGAGGCCAACGATCTCCAGCGCTCCCTCCGCCAGACCGACGACGAACTCCAGCGCCTCAACTCCGATCTCTCCAGTTGGGATGCCGAAAAACGCGCTTTCGCTCTCCGCCTCGAAGCCTCCCAACAAGACCTAGGTTCCGCCCGCGCCACCCACGGCGCTTTCGAGGCCGAACTCCACAATCTTTCCACGGAAACCACCGCCGCCCGCGCTGCCCGCGAGCAATCCCGCACCTCGCTGGAGTCCTACTCGCTCCAGCTCCGCGAGGCCAACACCGCCCGCGATACCGCCCGCAAATCACGCGAGGCTGCCGAAAAAAGGCGCGTCGAAATCTCTTCCAAACGCGATGTGCTCGTCAAACTCCAGAAATCGCACGAGGGCTTTTCTTCCGGCACTCAGAAGGTTTTGAAAATGCGCGACGCCGGTGCCTTCGGCGACACGAAGCTCAAAGACACTCTCGCTGACGCCATCAAAGTTCAGTCGGGTTTCGAAGCCGCTGTGGACATGCTGCTCGGCTATAAACTCGAAGCTTTTCTCGTGGACGACATCGCTTCTGCACGCCAGGTGCTCGCAACTCTCAATATCGCAGAAACTGGCCGCGTCAGCCTCCTCCCCTCCACCACCGCTCCTGCCTCGCAACCCTTCCCCGAGCTCCCCTCCTCAGCCCTGTCCAAAATCTCGACCACCCCCGACTGCGCAGAGGCAGTGCGCCATGTTCTCGCGGGCTGCTACATCGTGGACAACGCGGACGCCGCCCTAGAACTCCGCGCCCAAGTAGCCGGCTCCACGGTCGCTTCCCTCGACGGTGTCTGCATCACTGCCGAAGGTATTTTCACTGCTGGCCAACGCTCGCCCATCACCGCTGCTCTCACGCGCAAACAGGAAATTGACGAGCTGGAACAACAGCTCCTCGCCATCCAATCCGACTGCGAACAAGCGCTCGCTGCCGAAGGCCAAGCCGACCAACAAGTCTCCTCCGCGCAACAAGCTCTCGAGTCCACCCGCCATGCCGTGCGCGAAGCCGAAGAGCGCGCCACCTCGGCTGCCGCAAGGGAAGAAGCTCACCGCCGCCAACTCCAAGACGCTCTGCGCCGCATCGAGACGCTCGAAAAAGAAATCTCCCGCATCGAGGAAACCTCTCGGGCCTCCGACGAACGCCACTCGCGCCAAGTCCAGCGCCGCGATGAACTCGCGGCTCAACGCACCACCAGCCTCGCTCGCTCGGACGAGTTACAACAATTACTCTCCGCCGAAAACCAGAACGACCAGCAGCGCACAACTGTCATCACCGAACTGCGTATCGCCGCCGCTGCGCTCGAGGAAAAAATGTCGGGCTCCCGCTCGCAACTCACCTCTCTCGGCAGCCGCAAACACGAGCTGGAACAGACCGCTACCAAGCGTGCCAAAGAGCTTGCCGATAACGCCGCCCGCCGCGCCCAACTCCTCACCGAAAACGATGCCCTGTTGGCCGAAGCGAAAGTCTCTGAGGAAAAATTGATCCTGCACGGAGACGAGCTGGACAAAGTCCAGGCCAACCGCGCCGCTGTCCATGCCGAAACCGAAGCTCTCGACCTCCAGCTCCGCGGCGTCCGCGGCAAACAACACGACCTCGGCGTCCTCAAAAATCGCATCGAAGTGGACATGGCAAAAAAACGCATGGAACTGGCACACCTCGCCGATCGCATGCACCGCACTTACCAGATGAACCTCGACCAAGTCGGCGAGGAGGTGCTCAAATTCACACTCGCACCCACTCCCAATGTCACCCCCACCGCTGAAGGCGAGGGCGACCCAGCCTCTCCACAGAGTGAGCCCACGACGCAGGAGCAGCCACCATTTCCAGTGGAACCCGACTGGGACGGCCTAGCAGTCACCGCTTCCGAACTGCGCTCGAAAATGGAGGCCATGGGTCCTGTCAATCTCGAGTCCATCGCAGAATTCGATGAGTTGGATGCCCGCCATAAATTCATCGAGACCCAGCACTCGGACTTGCTCTCTTCCAAGCAAAATCTCCTCGAGGCGATTAACAAAATCAACGAGACTTCCAAGCAGATGTTCGCGGAGACCTTTGCCAAAGTCCGCGAGAATTTCATCCAGACCTTCACCAAACTATTCGGCGGCGGCAAGGCCAGCATTGACCTGACGGACGAGACCGACCCACTCGAGTGCGGCATCGAAATCATCGCCAAACCCCCAGGCAAACATCCGCAACGCATCACCCTGCTCTCCGGCGGGGAACGCACCATGACCGCCGTGGCTCTACTGTTCGCCATCTACATGGTCAAGCCCAGCCCCTTCTGCATCCTCGACGAAATGGACGCCCCGCTCGACGAATCCAACATCGGGCGCTTCTTGGAAATGCTCGGCGGCTTCCTCGATCTCTCCCAGTTCCTGCTGATCACGCACAGCAAGAAAACCATCGCCTTCGCAGACGCTCTCTACGGCGTCACCATGGAGGAACGAGGCGTCTCCAAAACCATTTCCATGCGATTCAATTCTGCGGCACGCCAACCCCGAGCCTCGAACGCGCCACCGCCGGCCTTGGATGCCGCACAGTCCGGCGAGCCCGATCCTGCAACCACTGCCCCCTCTTTGGAACTCGAAGCAGCACCCGAGACGCCCGAAGCCCTGCCTCTGGACACGGTAGAGAGTGCAGACCAGCCAACCGGAACGGACACCCCATCCGCCGAAAATCCGCAAGCGCCAACAGACCAGCCCTGAGTTCTACTCTGTTCATCCCAGATACTGCCTTAGCACGCGATGGAGTCAGATAGAGGCACGGCTGGGGAGACTGTTTACCAC
>DYRQ01000058.1 GCA_020718645.1 Verrucomicrobium spinosum | reverse complement strand
TTGCCTTCATCGGTGAGGCGTTTTTTCATGACGCGCCAATAGATCTGCGGGTTATCGCTCTGGGTAAGGACGGCGACGACATCCACGATGGCAAAATACCATTTCTGCTCGGATTCGTTCCAAGCGCGGCGGACATTAGCTTCTTCAAAAAGGATGATTTGGCTCATGATTTTCCTGTGGGTGGATTTATTTGAGAGGCTCGGCAATCGGCGGCGCGCAGGAGCCTATCGTGGTCGGCGAGTTGCGTTTGCCAGTCGTAGGGCTGCTTGCCAGTGGCGGTTTGGTAGTAATCCTCGAGCTTGGTTCCCATGGTCAGGATATTTAGCAGCTGAGTTAGATCTTGACAAGATTATTTTTGTTACCACCATAATAATTATGAAATCAAACACACCTTCGTGGTCGGAAATAACTCGGCTCGAGTTCATCGAGCGGCTGCTTTACTGGCGCGGTTGGATCAACCGTAGTGATCTGGTGGATCAGTTTGGCCTCTCTCTGCCTCAGGCTACCAACGATCTGGTGACTTATTCGACTTTGAGCGAAGGTGGGTGCGCCTACAACATCCGCCGAAGACGCTACGAGACGACTACTGTTTTTGAACCCCGCTTGACGCTACCGCGCCTCTGGGATGACCTGACGGAACTGGCTCCGGTTGCTTGGTCCCAGGAGGCTAGCCCTCTCTTGGCTGCGCCAGAGGTGCCTTCACGCGCTGCGCCGATGGAGGTGTGCCAGCAGATCAGCCGTGCGATCTTTTCGCAGCAGGCTGTGAAAATCCGCTATTTGTCGGGACATGCTCGGGCTGCGGAGTTGAGGAAAATCAGCCCACGGGCCTTGGCCAATGATGGTTTGCGGGTGCATGTCCGCGCGTATTGCCATCGAGTTGGTGAGTTCAGGGATTTTAATTTGAGTCGTATCAAGGAGATTGCCGGATGCGAGCCGTGTCAGTTTTCCGGTGTGGTGGACGAGGATTGGCAGAACTTTGTGGAGCTTTGCCTTTCGGTGAACCCCGAGCTGACGCCGGAAAAGCAGGCCGCCTTGCAATACGACTATGGCATGACCAAGGGACGCCTCTTGTTTCGCGCTCGAAAAGCGCTCTTTCTCTACACCGCACGACGGTTGGGTTTTATCCTAGCCGGTAAGCAAGAGCCGCCGTATGCCAACGAGTTGGGTGAGCTGATCTTAGAACGGGTGACGGAGGTGAAAGCCTCTTAGGTGTGTGCGACAGAGCTCACCATCGCGGTTGTCCTCAGCAAAAAATCAGGGAAAAATACGAAATAAATCTGGGAAGAATTTGGGGTAGAATCAGGGAAAAACTGGGAAAGAATTCCAGCGCCATTCCCAGCGTCCTAGGAGCCGTGGGCCGCTGTTACCATCGGCGCGGTGAAGGCGCGAACTTTTTCACACAGGTCTGTGGCGGTGGCGTGTTTTTCGATTTCTTTGACAATCGCACTTCCGACCACCACTCCATCCGCGTGCGCGGCCACCTGCCGCACTTGGTCAGGATTTGAAATACCGAATCCCACACAAACAGGTGCTGTGGCATGACGGCGAATCAAAGCGACTTTGTCGGGGATAGAGGATGAAACACTGCTCTGCATGCCTGTGACGCCTTCTCGCGATACATAGTAGATGAACCCGCTGGCGCTGGAGGCTAGGGCTGGCACGCGTTCATCAGGGGTGGTGGGGGCGATGAGGCTAATCCAGCGGAGGCCGTGTTTTTCGCACAACGCGCGTTCCACATGGGCTTCTTCTGGAGGGAGGTCGAGGACCAGCACACCGTCAGCTCCTGAGGCGGCGGAGTCTGTGACGAATTTTTCGAACCCGTATCGCATCACGGGATTGTAGTAGGTGAACAATACCACAGGGATCTCGCATCCTAGCGCCCGAATGCGCGCCACGGCGGCAAGAACACCGGAGAGGCTTGCGCCTTTATCTAGGGCCCGTTGGAAGGCGAGCTGGATCACGACTCCATCGGCGATAGGATCAGAAAACGGGACACCCAACTCGACACAATCGGCACCAGCTTCCTCGAGCGATTGCACCAAACCCGGTGTAGCCTCCAAGCTGGGATCTCCGGCGGTCAGGTAGGCGACAAATGCTTTTTTTCCCTCGGCGCGGAGCGCGGCGAACCTCTGGTCTATTCTGTTCTCTGCCATGTTTACGGTATGCCGAGTCAGCGGGCATTAGGCAAGACCTCGTGCAGTGCTCTTTGCAGTTGTGCGAATACTCAACGAGGATTTATCCTGCCATACCATGAAACCATTTATCCATGACGATTTCCTGCTCTCCACCGATGCCGCGCGCGAACTCTACCACACTTATGCTGCCGGCGAGCCCATTTACGATTACCACTGTCACTTGCCGCAAAAATTGATTTTGGAGAATCACCAGTTTGCCGATCTCTCGGAAATCTGGCTGGGCGGCGACCACTACAAATGGCGGGCTATGCGAGCTAATGGCGTAGCGGAGAAATATTGCACGGGGGATGCGTGCCCTCGTGAGAAATTCGATGCCTGGTGCGCTGCCGTGCCCTACACCTTGCGCAATCCGCTCTACCATTGGTCGCACCTAGAACTGACTCGCTACTTCGGTATCGAGGCGCTCATCTCGCCGGCCACCGCTGACACCATCTGGGAGCAAGCCAACGAACGGCTCTCTTCTCTGCGTGTGCATGACATCTTGCGTGAGAATAGGGTTGCCGTGATCTGCACCACCGACGACCCCGCTGATCCACTCGACCAGCACGAGAAAATCAACGCGCTCGGTATCGCCACCCGTGTCTATCCCACCTTCCGTCCCGACAAAGCACTTGCGGTCAACGCTCCTGCCATTTTCAACCCGTGGATCGAAAAACTCTCGGGCGTTGCCGGGATGTCGGTGCGCTCGTTCGACGATTTTCTGGCAGCCCTCCACAAACGCCACTCGGACTTTCACGCCGTGGGTGGGCGCCTCTCGGATCATGGCATGGAAAACTGTTATTCGGAGCCCTGCACCGCCGTTGAGGCCGTGGCGATTTTTGATGCTGCCCGCTCTGGAAAAGCAGCCGCTCCCACGGAGCATGCAGCGTTTGTAGCGTATCTCATGTTGGAATTTGGCCGGTGGGATGCCCGTGCAGGCTGGACGAAACAACTCCATCTGGGCGCCATTCGCAACAACAACACCCGCCTACTCTCCAAGCTCGGACCCGATACCGGCTTTGATTCCATCGGCGATTTCGCACAGTCTCGTGCCTTGTCTCGCTACCTCGACACGCTCGACGCCTCGGACGAGTTACCACGCACCGTGCTCTACAACCTGAACCCAGCCGACAACTATGTCTTTGCCACTATGATCGGCAACTACCAAGACGGCACCGTGGCTGGCAAGATGCAGTTCGGCTCGGGCTGGTGGTTCTTGGACCAGAAAGAGGGGATGGAATGGCAGATCAACGCGCTATCCTCGCAGGGATTATTGAGCCGTTTCGTCGGCATGCTCACTGACTCGCGCAGCTTCCTGAGCTATACACGGCACGAATATTTCCGGCGCGTGTTGTGCAACCTGCTCGGCACTGAGATGGAAAACGGCGAGTTGCCCTGCGACATGGTGCTGGTGGGAGGCATGGTCAAAAACATCTGCTTTGCCAACGCCCGCGACTACTTCCGCCTAGGACTCGATCCGTCGTTTGCGTGAGATGCAATCGCTAGCTTGGATTCAAGCGGAAACTAAAGCTTGGAGTAGCATCAGGGAACCTAGGACACCAAATGTCCTAGGCTGCTACGCGTTCACTGGAGCGAGCGCCGGACGATGAGAGTATGGCATTTGCGATCACCTCGCCAAATATGGGAGGGACGGCATTACCTATCTGGAGATTTTTAGAAGTTTTACTCCCGGTAAAAAGATAGCTGTCTGGAAAACCTTGAAGCCTAGCACCCTCGCGGGTGCTCAGAGCACGGTTCTGGTAAGGATGTATGCACCTCGATGAGGATGGCGTTCCGAAATTCCGTGTAATAGTGGGAGATGGCACATCAGGGAGCAAACGGGCGTAAGTATTTTTGAAATAGCTTTTCGGTCGGAGCCTTTCCGGGAGATCTTCCACGCTGCCGCCAGGAGGCACGAGCCTCAAAATTTCCTGCATCTTATCGCCGTAGCAAGCCGCGTTGTGCTCGGTCAACTCTGTCGTGTGCCTGCGGAGCACCCTCTGGTAATCATTCGCGGGATCACAGTGATAGTGAGAGGCAGATTCGCTGACGCCGATCGCGGGAAGATCTGAAATAGCATCTATGAGCGTGAGTCGTGGTCTGAGCCCAAAAAGGTCTCCGGATACACCGTGCGTAGGCTGGGGAAGACAAACTGGAATGAGCCGCGAACGCCATCCAATAACTATCGTGCGCTGCCGAAACTGGGGTAGCCCGAAATCCGCTGCTTCCAGAACACCGCTAGCCGTTTTATATCCCAAGGAATCCAGCTCGGAGAGCAAGAGATTGTAGATGATCCCTTCGTAGAGATTTTTGAAACCAGACACATTCTCAAACAGCACATAGTCTGGCTCTAGCTCTTTGACAGCGCGCAGGTATTCGTGGAAAAGAGAATTTCTCGGATCATGGAATTTCTTGGAGCCCACCGTGCTGAAACCCTGACAAGGGGGACCGCCAGCCAGAAGCACAACGCGCTCAATGCCAGCAGCCTTTGCCTCGCGTGCAAAGTGTATGGAGCGGACATCACTCACTAGCATTTTAGTGCCGCGATGGTTGCTACAATAAGTGGCTGCAAAATCAGGTTCGATTTCATTAGCCAACGCAACGGTAAAGCCTGCTCGGCACAATCCGATAGACAACCCTCCGGCACCTGCAAAAAGTTCTACGGCAATTGGCGGATAATTGCTCATATCCCTTCGGTTTCCTCCAAGGACGGCACGGGATCCAAGAACCGCCACCGGAAATAGTTTTGATCTATCGAAAATACACTCTGTCCCTCCATCTGTTGTCGGGTGACCCAGTTGACATCATTATCTTCAATGGAATCGAGTCGGACCAATGCGGCTTGGCCGTTGAAAATATCAAAATGAATGCAGGTGGTCTGGATGGAATGTTCCTGAAAAATGCGGCGTGCCTCTCTCACTTTGTGCTCTTTGATGTCATTAATCCCTTGGAATCCAGACTACACCTCAATCCGGACTCTGCCTCCATCGGTCTGTATCTCAATGTCTGCCGCCGGACCTCTCCGAAATGTATCTAGGCTGCGAAAATCATCCTGACCGACACGAAAAACCGACTCGCAATTGACTCCAAATATCAGTGAAATACAGGGGGTAAAAAAATCGGCTATCACGAAACCTCTTAGCCAAGAAAATAGGACTTCTTCAGGCCTGCGCCCTTGGTTGTTGAGCCTTGGCAGAATCCCTGCATCTCTGATGGTTCTATAAGTCGTGTGGAGTCGGTCTTGTGCAAAACATCCAATATCTGCCCGTGCAATACTGGGATGAACAGTGCAGTTGAGTTTTTTGAGGATTTCTTCAATTCGATGGTTGAGTGCCTCTATGTAGCCAAAATCAATACCTGCAGAAATATTTTTTGCTGCCAGAAAATCTTTAGCCGCTGCTTGGCTAGCAAACCCAAGGCGATTGCGGTAATCTTTGGCGTAGTGCGTTGGCGCTTGCATCAGGAGGTCAAAATAGCTTACCCCAGATGTGTATCAAGCGGAATGACGGATGCGCGCCTCGAGGGGCATATTGGAATCAGCTTTTGAAAGCGAATGGGAATTACTTCGCGTCGCCAACGATCAGAGCGATCAATTCGGCTGCGGTCGGTGGCGTCTGGCGTGCGCCAAAATCTTCTTGGAGCCGTGTCAAGTCATTGCCTGCGGTCAAAAGGGCTTCTTCCACCTGACCATCTGCACGGCGTTGGCCGAGTCCGATGGCGGCAAGCAGTCCGTTGCAGACACAACGGCGGCCTTCGGTATCTTCCTTGCATCCGCCTTTGCGGACATAGTCGCCCTCGTCTTCAGCAGGGCAACGGAACCCGGTGCGGCCTGAGTCCGTGCAATAGGCTTCACGCAGGAAGCCGAGGTCGCAGACTTTCACGCGATTGGGGTCGCGTTCGACGACACCTTCGACCACTTTGAAGGGGAAGCCGGTGGGGGAAGCTTTGGGATCGGTGCGGACTACGAGTTGGCCTTGCACCAATTTTTTCCACATGTCTTCTTTGATTTCAGAAGTGAGTCCAGACTCCTCGCAGACGGCAAATGCAGTGCCTACTTGGATGCCGCGGGCGCCTTCGGCTTGGGCTTTGGAGACTCCATCAGGCCTGCCGTAACCGCCAGCGAGCCAGAAGGGGACGCCAAGAGTGCGGAAGGCATTCAAGTCGGGCACATCGCGAGCGCCGTAGATTGGTTCACCCTCTTCGTTGAGTTGCATCTGGCCGCGCGGGGGCGCGTTGTGGCCGCCTGCGGTGGAGCCTTCCACGACAAATCCATCCACTTTACCGGACGATTTTTTGGCAAGATTAAGAGCGAGGGTGGAAGAGGAAACAATGGCGAGAAAGAAGGGGCGCTTGAGTGTAAGCGGTGTGCCAAGAACTTTGGCAGGGTCAAACTCCGCATAGGTGGCTGTGCCAGATTCTTCGCCCGTGACATCGAGCTTGAGCTTGACCGTGTTGCCTACGGAGAGTGCATCAAGGATGCCGGGAATCTGTTTTGGGATGCCAGCGCCCATGAGCACGACATCTACCCCAGCGAGCATCGCGCCGTAGAGTGACGGGACGGTGGGCACCTGGATTTTTTCCAGCAGGTTCAAACCCACGACACCCGAGTGGTCTTCTTTGGCTAAAAAGACTTCGCAGAAAACGGAGAGAACCGTGAGAGCTTCCTGCTCGCGAGCAGAACCGAGCGCGGGCATTGGCACAGCGGCAAAAGGTTTATCCTCGGGTAAGCCGCCCTCGACGAAAAAGCGATCCCATATTCTCTTAGCGACCTCGGGATAGGGAAAGGCGGCGAAGGCGCGGCGAAGGGTGCCATCGGCATCCCCGAGCTGAAGTCTCCTGCACAACACGACTGTCATCGCTGTGCCCGACACCACACCCAATTGGCCTGTCAACGACACTGCGCGGGCCAGTTTCCAGTTAGAAACACCTACGCCCATGCCCCCTTGTATCAGGGGTGGCAAACTTTGTGCACTCGAAATTTCCATCAATTCTGGCTCAACACCTACCCTAAAACTGCATTAGTCCAAGGGAAATATCAGAAATTTTTCTATACCTGTCTTTACAGTTCTTCGTCTGCTTCATGGTTTTCAGTTGAAAGAGGGTCCATAGGAGCAGCGCACTTCGAGCCCTGTGCGACGGCGGATCACTTCTGCGATTGAGTCCAATTCGTGAGACTCAAGAGCTGTTGCCCACGCTTCGGGAGTCGGTCGAGCCACGGTGTAGGCCTGCACTCCCAGTAGGTGTGCTCCCTCGGTCTGCATGGTCGTGAGCCGCCCGCAGTAGAGATCTATTTCCTCAGACGATGGCGGTTGTCCGTGCATTTTTAAGAATAGCGACTGAACCCAGAGCGGCATGGCTTGTGCTGTGCGGGAGATGTTTGACAATATCCGGTTGTAGTCCACGGCAGTGCGGTTGACTCGGCGATAATATTCAGGGCTCCCAGCATCCAGTTTCGCCCAGATCTCGTGTGGCCCCCGCACCATCAGCTCGAGGCCTTTTTTGACACCCGGCCTATCCAGACACGCTGCGTCCGTGATAAGCACCAGCTTGGCTTCGGAGACACCCGCCGCCTCGCGGCATTCCCAGGCACACGCCACAGCTTGTTCAAACACGGGGCAGGTGGTTGGCTCGCCGTCACCGCTGAAAGCAATGTCATTGAGCCTGCGCCACGCTAGCGGAGCTGAGGCGAAAGGTTCGCGGGCAAACAGCTCGCCGCTCTTCCATAGACCCAGCATAGCGGACAGCTCGTCGCGCAGCACCACCAGATCCACCGAACGCGTCCGGGGCGCGGTGCGGCGGTCCACCTCGCAATATATGCAGTCGAAGTTGCAGATTTTGTCGGGGTTCAAATTGACGCCGATCGATACGCCTTGGGAACGGCGCGAAATCACGGGATAGACATAGTAGAAATCGTCGTAAGATCTGCGGTGGTCGAGATGGGCGGCAATGATGTCCACACCCGCATTGTAGCGGACATCTGCCTGGGTGCATGAAAAAAATGTGGGTGACACCTCGGCGGGGTTTTGGTTCGATGCAGGCATGACCTCTTGGAGAGCCATTTTTGAAGCGCGTTGGATCATCCTGCCAATCCTGATTTTTACTGGAGTCGCCGCCTGGATGGCTTGGTGGACGACCGCCTTGGTCTCTGCCCTCGTGGTGTTTCTCATAGCTCTCTTTTTCCGTGATCCCGAGCGAGAGATGCCTGCTACCGAAGACGAGTGGGTCTCGCCCGCTGATGGTGTGGTGACACTGCGGGAGGACACGCTCCAGGAAATTCCCGGTGTGGGTTCCTGCCGCAAACTCTCGATTTTTCTCTCCGTATTCGATGTTCACCTCAACCGCATGCCCTACGGCGGCACGGTGGTCTCGAGCACGCACACCCCTGGCAAATTTCTCGACGCCCGCGATCCACAGTCCGGCATAGCGAACGAAAATAGGCTCTGGGTTTTCACTTGTCACCGTGGCCGTTTCGGCATCCGTCAGATTGCCGGACTCATCGCCCGACGCATCGTAGATTGGAAAAAAGTCGGCGGCACCGTGGATAAAGGAGATCGCCTGGGCCTGATCCGTTTTGGCTCCCGCACGGATCTTTATATCCCAGAGAACGCGGAGTTCACCGTCAATGTTGGGGATCGCGTCTGGGGCTGCTACAGCGTGGTAGCCAGGTGGAAAGCATGAGCGCACCCGATCCATCCACCGCCCCTGCGCCCACTCCACCTGCGGGTGATATTGCCTACCCCAAAGTCTATCTTCTGCCCAACCTGATGACCGCTGGTAATCTCTTCTGTGGGTTCATGGCCGTGCTCCAAATCATCGAAGGCACCCTGCAACAGAGTTCCGGGGATATCGGTTGGGAAGCACGCTATTTCACCAGCCTCAGCTTCATCTTTGGCGCATGCATATTCGACCTGCTCGATGGACGCGTGGCACGACTCGGCGGCAATGAAAGCCCGTTTGGCAGGGAATTCGATTCGCTGGCCGACATCATTTCCTTTGGGATGGCTCCCGCCCTTCTAGTATTCAAAATCGTGCTCGCCGAGTTCCCAAATCGGCTCGGCTGGGTGATCGCTTCCATCTACCTGCTCTGCGGTGCGCTCCGGCTCGCACGGTTCAATGTCCTCTCCCAGCAGGGGGTCAGTTGCGGTAAAGAATTTATCGGCTTTCCCATCCCTGCCGCGGCGGGCGTGATCGCCTCTATCACCATGATGCTTCTCTCTTTTTACGAGAACGAGCGGGAGATCGGCCCATGGAAATATGTGCTTCCACCCCTCATGCTTTTCCTCTCCTACATGATGTTCAGCAAAGTTCGCTACCCGAGCTTCAAGAGCCTAGACTTCAAAACGCAGCGGTCCTTGCCCAAGTTTGTTTTGATTATGATTTTGCTGGTGATGCTGCTCCTCTTCGCCCGCTACACCTTAGCAGTTCTTTTTGTGGGATACCTCCTCTACGGCTTTTTTCGTCCCCTGCTCTCCCGCCGTTTGCGCGAAAAGATCGAGGACGAAGAGCCCGAGGCACACGCCTAGGAAAGAGACCGCTCTTACCCCACGACGGCGGCAGCCTTGACCTGAGCCCATATTCTCTTGCCGCGAACCACACCGAGCGCTTCCGCCGAGCGGCGCGTGAGCCGCGCCAACAGCGGGCTTCCTCCCACATCCAGTCGCACCAGTAATAAACCTGGATGCTCGTCGCCGGTTTGTCCTGCAATCTCACAGGGGAAATAATTCAAAATACTGCTCCCCACAGGCTCCTCACAACTCAGGCTCACATCTCTCGCCAACACCCGCAGCCGGACGCGTGCGCCCATCACGCAACCCGTATCCCGCGTCCAAATCCCGCCACCAACAAAATCCACTCGCGCCAAGCTCCACCGCTCATCGCGTTCTCCTATGCATCCCTCGAGCACCACTCCGGCCTCTTCTCCCAGCCGTATTGGTGTTTCAACATTCGCCAAGGTCTCCCCCAACGGACCGCAGGCCACCACTCGCCCAGCTTCCAGCACGATGATGTGATCTGCGAGCTGCGCCACTTCATCAGGGGAATGGCTCACATAAAGCACGGGGATTTTCAAATCGCGATGGAGTCTCTGCACATACGGCAACACCTCCCGCTTGCGTGTCTGATCCAACGAAGCCAGCGGCTCGTCCATCAGCAACACCTGCGGGCGGGTCAAGAGAGCTCGTCCGATAGCCACCCGCTGCCGTTCCCCGCCGGAGAGCGTGACGGGGTCGCGATGCAACAGATGTGCGATACCCAACATCTCCGCAGTCTGCTGCATCTGCCGCTCGTCGCATCCTCCAGAACGCCGTGCTCCATACTCCAAATTTTCTCTAACACTCAGGTGCGAAAACAGACTCGCTTCTTGAAAAACATAGCCCAGGGGTCTCTGGTGTGTGGGCACAAAGATTCCTTGGTCTTGCCACACGGCCTCTCCGATTTTCAAAAATCCGCCAGCGATTTTTTCCAGACCAGCTATGGCACGCAACAGCGTCGTCTTCCCCGACCCAGACGCCCCAAACAGCGCTGTCACCCCCACCGAAGGCGCCTGCACCTCCACCGATAATACGAACGGCGGATCGCCGGGTCGCGTCAGATGAAACCGCGCCTCGATCACGCTACTACCACCTTATTCCGGTTCAGAAAATACACCGCCTGCATAGCGATAAACGAGAGCAGCAACAGCACCGCTGCCAACAGATGTGCCTGCGCATATTCCATCGCCTCCACATGATTGTAAATCTGCACCGCCGCCACGCGGGTCACTCCAGGAATATTTCCCCCGATCATGAGCACCACCCCAAACTCTCCCACCGTATGCGCAAAACCCAGCACCGCACCCGTCAGGATACCCGGACGCGCCAGCGGCAATGCCACAGTGAAAAAAGCGTCCAGTGGCGAAGCCCGCAACGATGCCGCCACCTCGAGCGGACGCCGGCCCATCGCCTCAAAAGCATTCTGGATCGGCTGCACGACAAACGGGAGTTTTTGGATCACCGACGCCACCACCAACCCTGCAAAAGTGAACGGCAGCAGCCCTAGCCCCATCCATCGGGTGAACTGCCCCACTGGCCCGTGCGGCCCCATCAGCAAGAGCAAGTAAAACCCCAGCACCGTCGGCGGTAACACCACCGGCAGTGTTACCAATGCTCCCGCCACACCGCGCCACCGCGATCTGGTCTGCGACAGCCACCACGCCAACGGCACACCAGCCAGCAACAGCACGAATGTCGTGACAGCCGCCAGGCGAAAAGTCAGCGCAAGCGAAACGAGCGATTCCTCGGGCATAGCAGCCCGCACCCTACTTCACATAGCCGTAGGAGACAATGATTTTACCCGCCACATCACCCTTCAAAAAATCGAGCCACGCCCGAGCCGCAGCGCTCTCTTTTCCGGCAGCCAACAACACGGCATCTTGCCGGATGGGAGCATAGAGTTCCTGAGGCACCACCCAGCCCGAACCAGAAGTCATTTTCCCATCCTTAAAAACCTGCGACAATGCCACAAACCCGAGTTCTGCATTGCCCGAGGACACAAACTGGTGCGTCTGCGCTATACTCTCGCCCTGCACCAATTTTGGCTGCAATTTCACGAGCAAATTCAATTTCGTGAGAGCTTCGATCGCCGCTGCTCCGTAAGGCGCAGTCTTTGGATTGGCTACAGCAAGATGCTGAATACTCTCTTTTGCCAGCACCGCTCCCTTGCCATCCACCACACCTTCTTGAGCCGACCACAGCACGAGTTTACCTGTAGCATAAGTGAACTGCGAACCCTCCACCGCCAAAGACTCACTGACCAGTTTCGTCGGCGTGCTCGAATCCGCGGAGAGAAAAACCTGGAACGGGGCCCCATGCTTCACCTGTGTAGCCAAGGCTCCCGTGGCACCCGGCGAGAGGAGAACTCTGTGCCCAGTGGATTTTTCAAACTCAGCCGCGATGATCTCAGCAGGGGCTTTGAAATTAGCCGCCACTGCGACTGGAATTTCATCCGCCACCAGCATAGCTGTTGACACTGCTAGAGCCAAGACCATGCCCCGTATGATGTGTGAGATATTATTTTTCATGGGATTCCTTTTATCTTTCCTATCCCCATTTTTCCAATGACATAAACTGGGTTTAAAATTTTGGAAGGGGCATTTCATTTGCAGTCGTATCAATTTCTGAGCCTCTGGGCAGAGATTCTCTTACCTTGAGAAAAAGGATTGTCGGCGGTGGGTTTTTGGCTATGCGCTAGCGCTATGTATCCCTTACCACTTGTCTCTGCCGTCGCCCATGGTGAAGTTGCCCTGTGGGCTGTGACGCCTTTTGCCCTATTGCTCGGCATGATTGCTGCCATGCCCTTTATCAACAAACATTTTTGGGAGCATCATTACGCGAAGGTCTCCGTGGCGCTCGGTATCGTTGGCATTGCGATTTACTATTCCTCAACAGGCAACTGGCACCGCGTGATGCACACGGGCTTGGAGTATATCAGCTTTATCGCGCTGATCGGCTCGCTCTTCGTGGTGGCCGGCGGCATCCACATCAGTGTCAAAGGGGAGGCGACTCCTCTGGTCAATGTTCTCTTTCTCGCCATCGGTGCCGTGTTGGCCAACATCATCGGCACGACTGGTGCCTCGATGTTGCTCATCCGTCCGTGGATCCGCATGAACAAATATCGCATTACCGCTTTCCACATTGTGTTCTTTATTTTCATCGTCAGCAATGTGGGTGGCTGCCTGACCCCTATCGGTGATCCCCCGCTCTTCCTTGGCTATCTTAAGTCCGTCCCGTTCTGGTGGACTTTGCAACATCTCTGGCAACCATGGCTCATGGCGGTCGGTTGTGTGTTGGCAGTTTTTGCCGTGGTGGACACTTTGAATTTTCGCAAGGCACCGAAAGAAATCCGCGACTTGGAGACGGCTGAGGAGCAATGGAAATTCGACGGTCTGCACAATCTCGGCTTCTTGGCAGCGATACTCGGTGGGGTATTTTTGCCGACGCCATGGCGTGAGGTGGTGATGGTTGGCTGCGCGGCTGGCTCATTTTTCACCACGGGGAAACAGACTCACGAAGCCAACGATTTTAATTTTGGACCCATCCGCGAGGTGGCTTTTTTATTCGTCGGCATCTTCGCCACCATGATCCCGGCTCTCGACTGGCTGGAGCACCATGCGTCGGATCTGGGGCTGGATTCTCCACTGAAATTTTACTGGATCACTGGCGTCCTCTCCTCGGTGCTCGACAATGCCCCCACCTACCTGACTTTCTTAGCCACTTCGGTCAGCCAACAGGTCTCCGTTCTGGACGGTCATAAACTATCCGTGGACAGCCTCGCTGACATGGCTGAATACCTGAAACTCGCTCCGCACTATCTCGTCGCCATCTCGCTGGGAGCTGTCTTCTTTGGTGCCAGCACTTACATCGGAAATGGGCCAAACTTCATGGTAAAAGCCATTGCTGAACAGTCCAAGGTCAAGACGCCCGATTTCTTCTCCTACATCCTTTTTTACAGTGCGCCCGTGTTGCTCCCGATCTTCGCATTCGTGGGTTGGTTATTCCTCCGCTGATCTTCTCGATAAAGTAACGCGGGTTTTGCTTGTGTCGTGTGAAGGTTGCGGCGAATCTCTCCGCTCGTGAAAAAGTCTCTTCGCGAAACCATCGGTTTTTATGGAACAGAAGGCATGGGAGAACAGGAGCGTCAGCGCCTGGTCGAATATGTGAAGCTCAAACTCGCCGCCCGTGGTGTCGAGGTCCATAGCAAAACTGGTGACGAGCCCTTCCTCGATATGGGTCGCCTGATGGTCTCGGGCTTCCAAGAGCGCATGCGCCTGCTCTCGGACTATCTCTCGCCTGCTGACCGTTCGATTGATGCCTACCTCCGCGATGTCCTCAAAGACCACTTGGCCGAGCTTTCTCCCAACGGTGAGCCACTGGTGCCCACCGAAGCTCTCGACCTCGAGCGCCATGGCATTGCCCGCATCCTCTCGCTGCCGCCTGATGCCGATAAATTCGAATCCACTATACTCACCAGCTACCGTGTTGCCCAAGGCGTCTGCCACAACCCGGCCAATGACAGGCGCACCACCAAGGGCGTCTTCCATGTCGCCGAAGGCGGGCTCCCGATTCCTGCGGATAAAAAAGCTGTGCCGCTCCTTACATTCGGCCGTTTGCTCAAAGCCGCGCTTCAGCCGACCAGTGATCTGACTCTGATACCATTTACTGCCGGTCAAAATCCGCCCGCCCACGCTTTTGCCTCGCTCTTGCTCAAACCTGTGGTCTCTCCCGAAGTGCCCGGCGTTTGTCCCGAGCGTTTTCTCGAAGTCCGTTTCTTCGCGCCCGGCGGTCTCGTCTGCAATCTCGACTTTCTCGAGAGCATTTTTGGTAACAGCGGAGACCCCTCCCTCCCGGCTAACGACTCCCGTCTCGACCCTGTTCACTGGACCGGTCACACCGGTTGCGTGATTCTGGCACCGCACTTGACCACGCTCAAAAAGAAGGATCTCGGACTTCCGCACCGCAGCCAGGCCACCCCGCGCCAAGTGCGCGACGGCATGTGCTGGGAAAACGAAAACGAGATCTACAACGACGGTGGCGCTTTCAAAATCACCTGCCGCGATAAGCGGGGTATCATCGTCACCCTCATTGCCGATAACTATTTTGGCTACTGCAAAAAAGAGGTCAAAACACAGATTTCTTACTCGGCCAACTTGCTGGGCAACTGCGAGGAAGAACACGCGGGCGGTGCCATCGCTAGCCCTGCATTCGACTTGGGCGAATACTTCTCCCCCAACGAGCACAACCGCGACCACGGACACCGTTGGCAGGATACCCTCACCACCCTCGGCGATCGCATCACTCTCCAGCCCGGCGGCTACGCCATAGACTGCAATTATCCCGATATTTATTATGTTCCGGATGGTGCCACTTTCGATCTTCACGGACAGTCCCTTCGCTGGAATTGTCCTGACGGAGAGTGCCGCACTCTCGACCTTCAGCCCGGCATCAATTATGTCCTTCCCTCGGGTCATAAAATCAAGATGGCTCAGCCGGCTCGCGGCCAACGCTGGCGGCTGATTGGCACCAATGCCGAGAGCACCTTTTGCCATAAACCCTGCACTGTCTCCGGCGGCGGCAAATCCGAAATCTCCAAATCACTCTCGGACGCCATCATCACTGGTTCGGTCATTGTCCCGGATTTCCGCAATGAAATCCAGCAGGCCATCGCCATCCTCCACCGCGATTTTAGCAACCGCTACAAAAACCCGAAAGAACCCGGCAAAGCCAGTCGCCCGATGCTCAGCCCCATGCGCTCGCTCGGTTCCGTCGTGCGTCTCCTCTCCCCGCGCCCCGAATACACCGACGAGTATAACGCGTGGCTCGCTACCATTCCGCGCAGCGTCAAGGAATTGGTGTTCATCATCAAACGCTTCTACAAACCCGACTGGGAGCAAGACTGGGTCAAACGATTTAGCGTGGATAAAATCAATGGCCTGCCCGGTCAGGAGCTCAAATACCGCCGCCAAAAGCTCGTGGCCAACTACCTCCGCATCGGCTACACCCTCGACGGTCGCTGGCGCACCTTCGGGCTCCGCAAGGATTTCTCTCCTGCCGTCAAAGTGCAGACCGAGGATGACATCTCGGCTTCCACCATCGTCCCCACGCGCCTGCTCTCTCACATGCACCCGGATCAGAAAAATCCTGCTTTCAAATTTATAGCCAACTGCGAATACCGTCTTTTCCAGCGCCCGGACGAAGCCATTCACCGCGGTTACGATCACCGCACGGAAAGCGACTTCTCGGGCAAGGGTCTCTTTTTCTCCAACTACGAACCGTTGAGCCGCGATCAAGTCCGCGCCCAGATGCGCGACGCCATCCGCTTCGGACAGTTCACCCAGCCGATGCAGCAAACGCTCTCGGGCTTTGCATCCGAGTCCTCCCCCGACTACGCCATCTCCTCGGCGCACCCGCGCATGGTGAACGGTAAACCCTCCGAGAATCCGCGCTACCTCCAAAACCGCGACGACCTCGACCACCCCCGCAAATCCTACCTCTGGGAGGTTGGAGTCAGACTTGCCCGTCGCATTCCCTCCGATCAGCCCGTGCATATGCCCGTCAGCTCGATCCTCTCGGGTCGCCGCAATAACCCGGCTGACCCAGTCAACGGCATTCGCCCCTTGGCGGTATTCAACCCCATCCACTACCAAGAGCTGCCGGAGCTTTTCATGGATTTCATCGCCAGTCTCACAGGCAAATCCCCCTCCACCACCGGTGCAGGTAGCGAAGGCGCTCTCACCAAAGGCCCCTTCAACGCCCTGCTCCCGATCCACGATCTCAATAACGCCTTGGTGAGTTTCGTGGTCACCCGGCAGGACGGGTTCTCCAGTGCTGCTGGTTATATAGGCAATAAATACCGCGTGGACCACGACATCAGCCTTCTGGTTCCCGAGGTCTGGAGCCGCATGTTCGTCCACGAACGCGACCCCGCCTACCTTATCGAAAAAGGGTTTCTGGAAAAACTCGAAGACTTCGAACACAGCGGAAAAAAAGTATTAGCCAGCCGCCTCGGCTACCGCATCACTGCGGCGTTCACAGCCACTTTCCTAAACCGTATTTTCAGCGATCCCGTGCCTGTTTTCAGCGCAGAAATGCTCCGCCCCGAACTCCAATCCATGGACGAGTTTGCCGACGGTGTTAACAACATCGTCGAGACGCACCAACGCGTAGCCCAGCTCTACTTCGACGATGGATCTGTCGAACGCGCCATCCCCCCACTCAAAGCCCTGCTCCATGTTATGGCGCATGGCCACTACGAAGGCATGACAGCAGCCGACCCAGCCTTCCGCGCCCTGTTCACCTACGAGAGCGTCACCACGAGCGACTGGTATCGCGCCCGTATCGGACGCTGGATCGCCCGCGAACAGGAACACCTCCGCGCCCTGATCCCCTACCTCGAGAACTTCTTGACGCGACCCCACTACGAAACCGAGGCCGCCAAGCTCCGCATCACCGATAGGATCGCCGAAGCCCGCCGCCGCCTCGATACCATCTCCTCACCCGACTACACCGATCAATGGAACGGCTCCCTCGGTTCGGATGATGTGTGGTGAGAGCTTCTTGTTTTTGTAGATAACCGGAATCACTTTCTAGAAAGTAGATCGCGTGCTGCCTGTAAGCCCGTGAAGTAGGCTCCATGGGCTGTTGCAAAATAATCTTTGCTGGTGGCTTCTCCTGCAAAAAAGAGCCGTCCATTTAGCGTTTGTCTGAGTGCATGACGCATGGCTGGTGTAGAGTTCAGCGCATTA
>DYRQ01000057.1 GCA_020718645.1 Verrucomicrobium spinosum | reverse complement strand
CATGCCTTCTAATGCAAAATTTGGGTTGAAGTTTAGTGCCACGAGTGTCTTCATTGGCTCCCTGATTGGTCTGTTCTCCCTCTGTGGCTTGCAGGTCGAGCACGACGCGGACGCGGGCGCTCTGAAGGTATTTATTGATGCCCTGCATTCCGTGTGAGCAGTTTGCTGAGGCGCGTGAGGTTACCCTCCAAATAGCCAGTGGGCTTAACCCCGTTTCCGCAGGATTTTACTGGAGGCGGCTGCAACGATCTCCGTGATTTCAGGCATGCGCAGCAGCCATGCTGTGAGCCCGTAGGCGGGGATGCCGACGGCCAAGCAGAGGGAGGTCTTGGCAGCAGCCGAGAGCATCGGGGATAGGGCTGGTAACTCCCAGTGGACCAGAGGCCAGCACACCGCGGTCATGACCCCGCAGCCGATGAGGGATTTGATGAGGGTGAGGACCAGAGCTTTGCCTTCGATGCCGGAAGTTTTACCGCGCATGAGGAGCAGGAGTTGGGTGCAGTTGAGCAATGCCACTCCAGATGTCGCCAGTGCCAAACCAGCGTGGCCAAGATGGAATATGCGCAGGCAGACCAAGTTGAGAGCGATGTTGAGACCTATGCCAAACAAGCTCACCCGCAGGGGTGTCTTCGCATCGCCCAAGGCGTAGAAGGCTGGTGCCACGACTTTGATCGCTGAGTAACCGGCCAGCCCCACGGCATACGAACGCAGGGCAAGCGCTGTCTGTGCGGTGTCACTGGCCATAAATTTTCCGCGTTCGTAGAGCATCGCTACCAGAGGGTCGCTGACCACGGCCAATCCAACAGCCGCTGGTAGTGTCAGGGCGAAGGAGAGACGGAGCGAATGGGCAAGGTTTTTTCGGAAAGAGCCCATGTCCGACTGAGCTGCGTTGCGGGAGACAGTGGGTAGTGTAACCGTCGCTATAGCGACCCCCAGGATGCCGATGGGGAATTGCATGAGACGAAAAGCGTATTCGAGCCACGAGATAGCTCCGGGTCCTGCCTCAGAAGCGAAGCGAGTGTTTATGAGGACATTGATCTGAACCGCTGAGGCTCCGATGACAGCGGGTCCCAGTAGTTGTAGCACGGCAGCCAAGCCGGGATCTTTCCAGTCTGTGACCCAGCGGAATGAGTAGCCGAGCTTGAATGCTGCGGGGCACTGTATGGCAAATTGCAAGAAGCCTCCCACCAGCACGCCAATGGCCATGCCGTAGATGGAGTTGCCGCCGAAGTGGGGATCGAAGCACCACGCTAGAGCTACGCCGGACACGATGGAGCCGAGGTTGAAAAACATGGAGGCAGAGGCAGGGAGCCCGAAACGCCCCTTGGCGTTGAGCAGTCCCATCATGATCGCGGCTGAGCCCACGAGCAGGATAAACGGGAACATCACCCGTGTGAGCGAGCTAGCCAACTCCTGGGTCTCAGGAGCCATACCGGGTGCGAGCACCGCGACGATCCATGGTGCGCCCGCGATACCGAGCAGCACGAGGCAGCCGAGCACGATCCACTGAAAGGTGAACACGAGATTGGCCAAGCGGTAGGCTGGCGCATCGCCTTCTTTTTCTAGTTTCTTGGTGAAAGTAGCAACGAATGCGGTGGAGAGTGCTCCCTCTGCAAATAGGTCGCGCAGGAGGTTGGGGATTTTGAAGGCAGCGCGGTAAGCGTCACTGGCGGCTCCAGCGCCAAACAAGTGGGCAAAGACCGCTTCTCGCACGAGGCCGAGGATGCGTGAGCCGAAGACTGCCGCGCTGATTTTGCCTGCTTTTCCTGCTAGTGACATGGCGCGCAGCGTCCCAGCCTGTGCGGCTTTTGAAAGCTCAATTTTCAGGCGTCTTGTCTCAACTCTCGCATGAGCGTGCTGCGAGTTTGCAAAATGCCGGGGCTAGCTCACAGTGATGCGATGGAAAACTTGCCTCCAATGGGTGCCCACACTTCGATAGCCGGAGGTTGGGAAAAATCGTTCGACCGCGCCATGGCGACGGGGTTTGATGCGATGCAGATTTTTGTAAAGAACAACCGCCAATGGTTTGCCGCGCCTGCCACAGAGAGTGAGGTGGCCGCATTTGTGAAGCATCCGGGACGAAAAAAACTCCGCCATGTCGTGGCGCACAACGGCTATCTCATCAATCCTGCCGCAGCCGAAGGACCAGTGCGGGACAACTCCCGCCGCGCCATGCGCGAAGAGTTGCTCCGTGCCGAGAGCCTCGGGTTGCCGCTGATCGTCCTGCATCCGGGCGCGCATCTGGGCGATGGTGTGGAGACTGGCATCCGAAGAATCGTGGAACTGCTCGATGGTATTATTGACGAGACACCTTGTTGTCAGTGTCTCTTTGCTCTCGAGACAACGGCAGGGCAGGGAACCACTATCGGACACGAGTTTGGGCACCTGGGCGCGATCCTCGCAGCCACGCGTTTTCCCGAGCGGTATTGTGTCTGTCTGGACACCGCGCATATCGTCGCGGCAGGGCATGAGGTGAGCAGTGAAGCGGCGTGTGAGAAAACATTTGCAGCACTCGCAGGGGAAGTCGGATGGGAGCGTCTGCGGGTCTTCCATCTCAACGACTCGAAGGCCCCGCAAGGATCGCGCAAAGATCGCCATGAACATATCGGCATGGGGCATGTCCCAGCGGCCTGTTTTCGGTATATCCTGCGGCACCCGAAGTTCCGAGATATTCCGATGATCCTAGAAACCCCGAAAGGCGAGGACATGCGCGAAGATGTCGAGAACCTAGCTCGTCTGAGGGAGATTGCGCTGGGCTGATAAGGACTGTAAATTGCCATCGTGAACATGGAGAAAACAGCGAAGGATTCGGGCGTGCTACCCCGGAGGAAAATAGTCGTGGGTATCACGGGAGCTAGCGGCACCATTTACGCGCAGCGGCTGGTGGAGTTGTTGGCTGCTGATGGATGCGATCTGGATATTGTCCTGAGCCCTCATGCGAGAGAAGTGGCCGAACTGGAAATCGGTGGACTCACCATTCCTGAGGGTGCCCGTGTGCATGGCGATCGCTCGATGCAAGTGCCGTTTGTGAGTGGCTCCAACCGCTATGACGCCATGGTGATCGTGCCCTGTTCCATGGGCACACTCGGTCGCATTGCGCACGGTTACTCGGACAGCACCATCACTCGTGCTGCCGATGTTTTTCTCAAAGAAAAACAGCGTCTGATCCTCGTTCCGCGCGAGACCCCATGGAACCTGATCCATGCGCGCAATGTGGTGACGCTACTCGAAGCGGGTGCCGCGGTGCTTCCTGCGATGCCATCCTTTTACGGCGGAGCTGCCACACTGGCTGATCTGGTAGATACCGTGGTGGCTCGCGTGCTGGATCAATTAGGGGTCACCCACGATATTGTTCAGAGATGGCAATCGGAAGAGTGTCTCCGCGAGTGATGTTTCCATCCTGAAAAAAGCTGTGCCTCCAGCTTGCCGCACGACGAAACCTTCCACTGGCGGATCAAAAAACCTGCCCTGTAATTTCTCTGCTACTTCAACGCAGCGGCCATGAGATCGTTCATGCGTTTGAGCACAGTCTGGGGATCTTCATGGATTCCGGCAGCCAGCAGAGCCGAGTCGAGCAGTTGCTGAGCCACGATGGTAGCCACCTCGGGCTTGCTCTCGCGGGCTTTCGCTAAACTGATGATCACAGCGTGCGAGGGGTTGATTTCCAAGTGCGCTTTGTCGGGGGTAGCTGTTTCGTTCTTTTGGACGGCGCGCATGATGCGGCGCATGCTGGCGGTGGTGAAGGGGTCGGCATTGAGCGCGATCACGGGGCTGTCCACCAGTCGCTTGGAGATGCGAACTTCGTCCACGCGGTCTCCGTAGAGTTCCTTCATCCAATTGGTCAACTTGCGCGCTTCTTTGTCATCGAGAGCGCCCTCGGCCACGGGTGAATCCTCGGTGGTGATGTCAGCTTTTTCGACAGAGACCAGCTTCTTGCCGTCGTGTTCGCGCAGGGAGTCCATGACAAATTCATCGCGGGGATCCGTCAGAAAAAGCACTTCGTAGCGGCGGTTCTTGAAAGCCTCGAGGTAGGCGCTGGCTTCGGCGGTGGAGCGGCTGGGTGCAGCGAGGAAATAGATCTCCTTTTGCCCCTCGGGCATGCGAGAGATGTAGTCGGCGATGGAGGTTTTTTTACCAGCCTCGAGCACGGAACTCTCGAATCGGAGCAGGGGGGCGATGCCATCGCGGTGAGTGTAGTCCTGCATCGCTCCTTCTTTGAGACAGTGGCCGAAAGCTTCAAAAAACTCGGCGTAGCTCTCGGGGTTGGTCTTCGCTTCTTCATCGAGCATTTTGAGGATGCGGCCCACCAGCACCTTGTTCAATTTTGCGATCAAGGAACTATCCTGCATGCTTTCGCGAGAGATGTTCAGAGGGATATCTTCGCTGTCCACCACGCCTTTGATAAAGCGGAGCCAGTCAGGCATCAGACCCTTGGCTTTGGCTTGGATCAAGACCCGCTTACAGTAGAGATTCACCTCGGGTTCCAGCCGAACCAATCCAAGGTTTTCTATGCTGGTCTTGGGGATGTAGAGCAGGGATTGGATGGCGATCGGAGCATCGGCGGAAAAGTGCAGGCGATACCGTGGCTGCTCGGAGTCGTGGCCGATAAACTTGTAGAATTCGGCGTATTCCTCCTCGGTCACCTCATTTTTAGGACGCGACCAGATGGCCCGGATGGTATTGACTTTTGTGCCGTTCAGCTCGATGTCAGCGTTCACAAAATTCGAGTAGCGTTTGAGGATCGCCTCGGCCTCGTGAGCGCGGGAGAAGTGAGATTGATCCTGTTTCAGGTGGACCACGATTTTGGTGCCACGCTGGAGTCCCTCAGCTTCCTCCACAGTAAATTCACCAGAGCCTGAAGAAGTCCATTTCCAGCCTTTTTCCTCGGGCTTCCAAGAGCGGGTATAGACCTCGACTTGGTCAGACACCATGAAGGCAGAGTAAAAGCCTACACCGAATTGACCGATCAACTCCAAGGACTTCTCTTTGGTGTCCGTGAGAGATTTGATGAACTCCTTCGAACCCGAGCGCGCTATGGTGCCGAGATTTTCCACCAGCTCCTGTTTGGTCATACCGATACCGGTGTCGCAGAAGGTCAGTGTCTTTGTCGTATCATCTGTAGTAATGCTGATGCCCAGAGTGATCCCAGCGTCGAGGACTTCTTTGCCCGAGGCTTGCAGGAACCTTAATTTCTCGAGCGCGTCAGAAGCGTTGGAAACCAGTTCGCGGACAAAGATCTCTTTGTCGGTGTAGAGCGAGTGGATAACGATATCAAGAAGCTGCCGGATTTCGGCTTGGAATGCGTGGGTTTCAGTCTGTGCCATGCCGTGCCCTGAGCTATAATCATGCCGAAACGCTCCCGAGCGAGCCTAGACGAAATGGTGCAGCTTCGGCACAACTGGCGGGTAGGGAGTTGTGAAAAAATGACGCAGTTAAGCGGTCCGACTTGAGGGTTATTTTTCTGAGCTGAGCCAGAGAAAGTAGTTGGCAAAGTCGTTGCGCGGATCGGCAGGCTGTTGGGTGGCCAGATACCAATCTACAAATTTCTCTATGTCTTTTATCCTTTGTTCGAGCCGGGTCACTGTATCTTGAGCCATGGCAGCGGCTTTGGGAAAGCCTTGGGCTTTTTTCTTATCCATGAGCAGTTGAGCCGCGTTGATATAGGCATCAACGGCAGGGCGGTAGTTGGGGGAGGATCTGAGTTGGAGGGTTTGGAG
Organism: Verrucomicrobium spinosum; assembly: GCA_020718645.1. GTDB lineage: Bacteria > Verrucomicrobiota > Verrucomicrobiia > JADLBR01 > JAIBCM01 > DYRQ01. Next base: position 11,788 of record DYRQ01000057.1, on the reverse strand, counting down.
ATCGTGGATTTTTTCTTGGGCGACCGTCATCATGGTGGTGTCGCGCTTGGCCTCGAACCACTGAGCGAAGGGGTAGAGGCGTAGCTCGCCTGTTTTCGGATCGGTGAGCAGGGCTGGAGAGATGCGGGCGAGTTCGCACCGGCTTTTTTCGAGAGAATAGACGACCTCAGTGGTCTCTTCGGAGCTGCGGCGGTTTTCGATGACCCACCATTTTTCCGCCTCCGCAGGTTCCATCCAGAAGCTGCCCGGCTTTTGGCCGAGGATGCTGGAGAGAAGCCAGGAACGGAGGCGTTCGCGGTGTTTTTTTTCGGACAGACTCGCACGCACGAGGAGCAGGTCGTAGGCTTGTTGCCAGCGCCGCAGGATCGGGTCTTGTTCTGGCGAGTTCTTGCCCGTGAGGGTAGAGGCTGTGGGGGTCACTTTTTTCTGTGCGGCGAGGCGAGTGATGTGGAGTAACTCTTCTTGCTGCGTGGAAGGTATGAGCATCTGTGCGATGCCATCGGTGAGCCAGAATGGAACAGACTCCATCTCTTCGTTGTCCGGCAAGTTGTCGTCCGCAGTGAAAGCCATGGTGTAGCAGAACGCCTCAGCAGTGGCCAGGAGCCAAGCTTCGCTTTGGAAGATGTCCGGGGAATCCATCTCGAGGCGCAGCTCGAGCGGTGTTCCAGTCGTGAGATGTATGCTGTAGCCAGAGCCTTTGCCAGCGCCGACGCGGAGAGAAAAACGGGCGGGGGTCAGATGCTCATTTCCTGCTAGGGAGCGGAATTCCTCGTCTAGTTGGGTAAAGAGGCTCAACAGGCGTTTGGCCAGTTCGGGTTGTGCTGTGCGAATGACCCAGCGTTTGTCCGAGGAGGAGGCGCGTGATGGCGCTGTGGAAGGTGAGTCGGCTGGCAGTGCCAGACTGGAAAGAGTCAGAGCCGCCAGTGCAGCCATCAGGCTTGCAGAGAAGACCGCGCGTGAGAGGAAGGGCGCGTGCATGGGCTCGTGGTTGCAGGCCAGGCGCCGTGCGGTGTCAGTCCTTGGACTTCTTCTTATCTTTTGAGGAGGTCTTGGGTTTGCTCTCGGAGGCAGCGGGTTTGGAACCGCTCTCGGAACTCGCAGTGGGGGCGGGTTTGGCACTTTCCGAATCTTTTTTGGCTGCCTCTTTGTAGCCTTCGCTACGGTAGTCGGTGATGTAGAAGCCGCTGCCTTTGAAAATAAAACCAGCCCCAGCAGAGAGTTTGCGCCGCACGGAGCCTTTGCCCCATGTTTTCTGTTGGCAAGCCTCTTTGGGGCAGGTCTTGAGGGCGTCGTCTTTCATGGACTGGAAATACTCGAAGCCTTTTTTGCACTTCAAACACTCGTATTCGTAGGTGGGCATAGGCATGGTCTATCTACTTGCGAGGGCAGATTCAACTGCAATCCGTGGCAATGAGGAAAGGTTGTGTCGGTGGTGTCAGAGGCGGCAGATGAGGAGTTGGCGTTCGAACTGCATTTCTTTCGGTAAATGCTCGTGCAGTTTGAGAAAGAGATCCTCGTGTTGCAGCGTGATCTTGCGCCAGGCATCGCGATCCACTGCCATCGCTTCATCCCACTGCGCACGGGAAAAGTCGAGCCCCGTCCAGTCTATGTCTTCGTAGCGGGGTTGGAGTCCCACCGGGGTTTCCTTGGAAAAAGCGCGTCCGCGTGCCCTCTCGACGATCCATTTCAAAATGCGCATGTTCTCGCCGTAGCCGGGCCAGAGGAATTTTCCGTCTTTGCCTTTGCGGAACCAGTTCACATGGAAAATGCGTGGGGCGGGGTCGAGCTTTTTGCCCATTTTGATCCAGTGCCGGAAGTAGTCGCCCATGTGGTAGCCGCAGAAGGGGAGCATGGCGAACGGGTCATTGCGGAGCTGGCCCACACCGCCGCTGGCCGCGGCTGTGGTTTCGGAACCCATGGTGGCTCCGAGGTAAACGCCGTGGGTCCAGTTGAAAGCCTCAAATATGAGAGGCACTTCGGACATGCGGCGACCGCCGAAGATGAACGCGCTGATGGGCACACCCTCGGGGCTTTCCCAGTCGGGGTCAATGGTGGGGCATTGATGGGCTGGCGCAGTGAAACGGGCATTGGGGTGGGCAGCAGGGCGACCGCAGCCCGGGGTCCATTCCTCGCCTTTCCAGTCCACGCATTTCGCGGGCGGTGTCTCGGTCATGTCCTCCCACCAAACATCGCCGTCGGGGGTGAGGGCGCAGTTGGTGAAGAGGCTGTTTTTCGAGCAGGACGCCATGGCGTTGGGGTTGGAGCGTTCGGAAGTGCCAGGGGCGACGCCGAAGTATCCGGCCTCGGGGTTAATCGCATGCAGATGCCCGTCTTTACCGGGTTTGATCCAGGCGATGTCGTCGCCCACCGTCCAGATTTTCCACCCCTGTTCAGCAAAAGAGCGAGGGGGGATCAGCATGGCGAAATTGGTTTTTCCGCAAGCCGAGGGAAAGGCTGCGGCGACATAAGTTTTCTCGCCTTGAGGAGACTCGACTCCCAAGATGAGCATGTGCTCAGCCAGCCATCCTTCGTCGCGAGCCATGCAGGAGGCGATGCGTAGGGCGAAGCATTTTTTTCCGAGTAACGCGTTGCCGCCGTAGCCGCTTCCATAGGACCAGATCTCGCGGGTCTCGGGGAAGTGAACGATGTATTTGTGCTCGGCGTTGCAAGGCCATGGGACATCGGGTTGTCCTGCACGCAGGGGCATGCCGACCGAGTGGACGCACGGGACGACAAAGTGGGTGTCTTTGTCAATCTCAGCATAGACGGGTGTGCCCATACGGGTCATGATTCGCATGTTGACCACGACATAGGGAGAGTCGGTGATCTGGACGCCGATATGGCTCATCGGGGATCCTACAGGACCCATGCTAAAGGGGATGACGAACATCGTGCGCCCACGCATGCAACCGAGGAAAAGTGCCTTGAGCGTTTTTTTCATCTCGGCAGGGTCGCGCCAGTTGTTGGTGGGGCCAGCGTCGTCCTGACCGCGAGAACAAATAAAGGTGCGATCCTCGACGCGGGCGACATCGTTGGGGTCGGAGCGGAAAAGGTAGCTGTTCGGGCGTTTTTCCGGATTGAGACGCACGGCTGCGCCAGAGTCCACCATCTGCGCGAGCAGGTAGTCACTTTCTACTTGTGAACCGTCGCACCAGTGGATGCGTTCGGGTCCGCATTGGGTGGCGATTTGCATGACCCACTTGACCAGTTTCTCGTTGGTCGTTGGGGGGGGGCTGCGGGGGAAAAGGAAAGAGGAAGTCATGTTGTGCGTGTTCTATTTGCGGAGCCAGCGGCCTGGGGTGGTCTGCACCCACTCGCCTGGGAATGCGCGTTCGCTCCAGCGTTCGCCCATAGTTTTCTCGATTTTTGAAATGGGGACACCCTGCTTCTTAGCGAGCAAACTGTAGATGGTTTTGCGCGCTTCGTTTTCGGCTTTGATCACTTTCTGAGCTTCGCTGACTTCAGGGGAGACTGGCGTGGAAGCAGATGGAGCAGGGAGGCGGGATTCGAGATAGCCTTTGTTGTTTTCACCGACAGCCCGTTCATTTTTCAGGCGTTGCACTTCGCCGGTGCGTTTGCGTTGCTCGAGCACGAGTGCCGCGATGAGATCCTTCTCACTAGCGCCAGCGGTGAGCATGTCAGTGGTGATTTCCTCAGCGCGGAAAAAGTCGTCCACGCTCCCGGCTAAGTTGAGCGTAATCTCGGCGTTGCGATCCACGCGTTTGAGGACGATCTTGCTGCCCTCTTCAATTTTCATCCCTTTGCCAGCCGCCTCCATGCGGGCATCGAAGTTGCCGCTGATGACTTGGGCTGTGAACAGGTTCAACACTTGCAAATCAAGGCGTGCACCGTTGATCCATGTTTTCCAGTAGCTATCGAGAGTGGTGTTGAGGCCGCCGTTGAGATAGCCTTGGTTGACAGTCGCGCCGAAGTTCAAGAAAGCGCTCATGTCGGAAGTCGAAAGCGAGAGGCCGCTGTTGTCATCACCTTGGCGCTGGAGAGTGAAGGAGACCCAAGGTTGGCTGATCTCGATGCGTTTGCGGGCGGGAGTTTCCACAAAGGCGAGCGATGCCGCTTTGAGCGTTGGCACGATGTTACCCTTGGCGTTGTCCTTGGGTGGCCAGTTGAATTTGATGTCGCCTTCCAGTCCCGTGACACTGAGGACTTCAGGGATGGTGAACTCTTTTTCTTCGACGGAGAGGTTGCTTTGGAGAAAGAAATTGCCGTTGTTATCGAGGCGCACATTGCGGGCATCGTAGGCGAAGCCGAAAGGCAGTTGCATATCCACCAGCCCAAAGGAACTCAAGGCTAGGCCGAGGTGACGGATCTGGAAGTGTCCCAGCGTGAAAGGAGGTGAGCCTGCGTTCTCTGCTGAAGCAGGGGTGGGGGAGGGAGGTGTGGCTTTTCCGAATTCGTCCAGCAACATGAACCAGTCGTTGCCGACGAAGATCAGTGGTTTTTCGATGACCAAGGATTCGACGCGCCGCTCAGCTAAGCCACGGAAACTGAAACGCACTGTGATCGAGTCAATCTGGAGCAGGGGCGCCAGAGGGCCAAAAGCAGAATTGACTAAAATATCCTCTACCGCCAGCTCGCGCATGGTATCGGCGTCGGGGCTGGAAGAGGGGTCGCCGACCAGGAAGTTTTCGAATACGATCGGCTTCTCGCGGGCGAGGCTCAAGGGGACAGAAATGCCTCTGTGCCGGAGGGTGTCCAGATGCACCACCGCATCGTGAATCTCCAAGTGTTGCACCAACATGCCAGCCTCTTTTTTGGCGGCTGTTTTCTCTTCGCTTTTCTTGGGCTCCGTTTTTTGGGGAGCTGGGGTAGAGGGAGCGGCGGGAGCTAGGGCGAGCATGGCATCGGTATCGCGGCGCACTTTGCTTTGACCAAATTCAAGCGGTTGCTGTTGGGGAGAGGAGGGGGCTGTGGGGGTCGCTATGGGGGCAGGTGAAGAGCTGTCGGAGGGTTTGGAAGGCTCTGATGCCGGTGCTATTTGGGAGATCCAAATTTGCGGGTGTTTGACCACAACACTGCGGACCATGCGTTTCTGGACAATCTCCATGACATCGTAGTCCACCACGACTTCTTTGAAGGTCAGAAAGGTGTTGTCGGGCACGGTGGAAGTTTTGTCGGCTGGTTTGCCGCTCATGGCTGCATCGGTGATACGAACGCGTTGGAGTGTGAATTCACGAATGTCACCACGGGAGACACCCAAGGCCTTTTTCATAGGGAGCCCAAGGAAAAAGGCCAGTAATCCGCCACTGCCCTCCGCGAGAGGCGCCTCGTCAGCAGATAGATCAGAGGGGGGCGGTGTAGCTGTTGGTGTTGGCGGTGTAGCGAGTAGTGGTGCGACAGGCCAGAAGGTGAGGACGCACAGGCTGAGTAAGGAGATGAAGCGGGTGGTGCGAGGCGTGAGCATAGTATTGGGAATCGAGGGTCAGGCAGGTGGTGGAGTTTTGCGGAAGGCACGGTTGTCCAGCGCCCAGAGTTTCTCGGTCAGGGTGCTGGTTTCATCGGTTTTATCGAGGGCAAACTGGATGATCTGCAAGCGGGAGTCGAGCAGGTCTATGAGATGGACGAACATCGCCTCTTTGGTCTGAGGCATCACGGCGGCACCAAATTCCGGTTGACCGTGGTGGCTTAGGATAATGTGTTTGAGATGGATCAAGAGGTCACCCTCGAACCCACTGGCCTTGGCTGCTTCATCCAGCCAGCAGAGAGCAATCTGCTGGTGGGCGATGAGCTGTCCTTCCAGTGTGTATTCCGAGCGTGGATAAATCTCCATCTCAGCCACCTTGCCGAGGTCGTGGAGGAGGATACCCGCCAACACGAGCGACTCATTCATCGGCGGGAAGTCGCGCACATTCATGAGAGCCTTGGCTTCGCGCAGCATGAGCACGGTGTGGTGCATGAGCCCACCAAAAAAGGCGTGGTGGGCGAGCTTGGCTGCTGCCGTGGCACGGAAGGATTCCTCGTGGCGTTCGAAAAGTGTCTGCACCGAGAGCCGGAGCGGCTCGGGCTTCAGGGAGGCGATAGTCTCTTGGACTTCAGTCCAGCACAGGTCGAGATCCACTGGGGATCGCTCGCAGAGCAGGTCGGGTTTGTAACCCTCTTTTTTGTCTCGGTCTTCGACGGGGCGCATCTGCTGGATTTCAAAAATCTTTCCGTATTGCGGGTGCAGCACGGGTTTGCCTTGCACTTTGAAATGGTCGCCCGGTTTCCATTCCCCAGTGGCGATGGGTTTGAAGTAGGGGCGCTCATCGAACACCGTCGAGTTGTAGAGTTCGCGGCCATCATAGATGGCTATGCGCAGGTAGGCGTTGCCATTTTTGGCAGTTTTCTTTTCGGCGGATTTCAGTGCGATAAAGCAAGCTGAAGGTTTGGACAGGGCGTCTTCGAATGGTGTGTTCATTTGGTTAAAGGTCAGGTTCACGATGCGTGGGGTTCGGCAGACAACTGTTTCATGCCGTCGAGAAAGTAGGGGATATAAGAGATGGCGGTGAGCGTGCCGGCAGCGATGACGGCAACTCCAAAAATCGCGTGGTGTGGCCAGCGGATCATGGCCATGATAATCGCCGTCATTTGAAGCACGGTAGCTGTTTTCCCAATCCAGTTTGGCCGGACATGCACGGTGTTTTTGAATATGTGAACGATGGCGTAGCCCAGCACCAGCAGCAGGTCGCGGCTCAAGACGACTAGGGGGAACCAGACAGGGAATTTCCATTCCGGATCAAACGGCTTCCAAGCGAGCAGCAAGAGAGATGTCACCAGCAAGCCTTTGTCAGCAATGGGATCGAGCACTGCGCCTAGGGCAGATTTCTGGTTGCAGTGACGCGCCAGATAGCCGTCCACTCCATCGGAGATGGAGGCTACCAAAAAACATGCGATGGCCGCCCAGTGAAAAATGGACTGCAAGCTAGGGTCGCAATGTCCGGAGTCATAGGAAATCACCAGCAGCGCAAAGACCGGGATCAGCAAGATACGCAGGATCGTGATCTTCGTCGCCGTGGTGATCGTAGTATCCATGGCGTGTAACTTAACAATGCTTGGACAACCGTGCCAACACGCGCTCGCGTCCCAGCACTTCGAGCATGTGGTAGAGCGATGGCCCGACCGACCTGCCCGAGGTAGCTACGCGGCAAGGGTGGACGAAAGCAGCCGCTTTCTGGCCAGAGGCTGTTGCCAGTTCTTTGACCTTGGCTTCCAGTGACGCGGCATCAAAAACGGTGAGCGAAGTGCATGCCTCGTGGATCAGGCGCAAGTTGGTCTTGTGCAGGTCTTGGGTGAGCCATTTGGTCTTGGCCTCTTCGTCGTAAGGGAATTCGTCGCAGAAGAAAGGGCGAGTCCAGTCGGGCAGTTCCCCAGCCAGCTTGACCTTCTCTTGCACGAGAGTGAGCACACGGCCCAAGTAGTCCTGATCCTCGGGCATGGACACGGATTTTTTCTCGAGCACGCCTTTGACGAATACCTGATAATCGGCGGGAGCCATGGCGCGCATGTATTCGCCGTTGAGCCAAAAAAGTTTATCCAGATCAAAACGCGCATTGCCACGGTTGATCTGCGGCAGGTCGAACTTAGCTACGGCATCCTCAATCGGGAAAAAGTCGCGGTTATCCTTGGGCGACCACCCGAGCAGGCAGAGGTAGTTTCGCAAGGCGTCAGGCACATACCCGGCATCCATATATTCTCCGATGGAGGCGCCCTGATCGCGTTTACTCATCTTGGAACCGTCGCGGTTCAAGATCAGGGGGATGTGCGCGAATTGGGGCGGTGTCGCACCGAAGGCGTCGAAGAGCGCGAGGTGTTTGGGAGTATTGGAAAGATGATCTTCCCCGCGGATCACACAGGTGATAGCCATCTCGATGTCGTCCACCACATTCACCAAGTGGAAGACGGGCGAGCCATCGCTTCTCTGGATGACGAGATCCATATCAGCGTTCGGGTCACGCACCATTTTGGACGGGTCAATCGTGACATCGCCGCAGATCAAGTCGTGCATGACACGGGGCTCTTTGGGCATGCGGAACTTGACTGCGCCATCTTTGACATAAGCCTTGTCCTCATCCAGCAAACGCCGGACATAGCGCTGGTAGATGTCGCCCCTCTGGCTCTGGAAATATGGGCCGTGGCCGCCATCCCTTTGCGGGCCTTCGTCCCAGTCCAGCCCGAGCCAACGGAGACCGTCGAAGATGATCTGCGTGGCGGCATCGGTGTTGCGTGCGGCATCGGTGTCTTCGACGCGGAGCACGAAAGTGCCGCCTGTGTGCCGGGCATACAACCAGTTGAAAAGTGCGGTGCGGGCTCCGCCGATGTGGAGGAGGCCGGTGGGTGACGGTGCAAAACGAACTCTGACTGAACTCATGCCCTCATCCTGTAGCGTTTTTACGGGAAGATGCCATGATGTTTTTTATCAGGCGGGGCGAAAAACGGTGTTAGGGGTGTAGCTGGGGTATTTTAGCAATGTAAGATTCGCACAAGCGCAGCACCGAGGCGACGGTCTTCTCCAAAGGGTCCGGAGACTGCGCACCCGCAGCCTCACGATGTCCGCCACCGCCGATTTCAGAAGCCAAGCGGCTGACATCCACCAAGCCTTTGGACCGGAAACTCATCTTCACACTTTGATCGGGGCGCTCTTCGAAGACGACAGCGAGGTGGACTCCTTGGGTCGAGATAATGGATTCCAGCAATCCCTCGGTGTCCTCGGGCAGAGCCCCGCAGTCGGCATACATTTTTTGTGTGATGCTGTAGTAAGCAATCTGCTCCTCGGCATGGAACTGGAGCGCGTTCAAGATAGCTTTTTGGAGCTTGAGCCTGCGCATGGGAAACGAGGAGTAGGTCAGGCGCGCCAAGTGATCAGGACGGGCACCAGCGCGGCAGAGTGCTGCAGCAGCCTCAAAAGTAGCCGAGGTCGTGCCACGATATTTGAAAGAGCCCGTATCGGTCGAGATGGCGACGAAAATATTCTCAGCTATTTCAGGCGTCAGGTTCCAACCCGCTTGCACGATCAGGTCGTAAACGATCTGACCGGTGGCAGGGACTTCTGGGCGGATGATGTTGAGAGCACCAAAGCAGGCATTGCTGATATGGTGATCAATATTGAGCCACACGGGGATTTTTTTGTCCCAGCAAAAGTGGCCAACCCGGTCGGGCGCGGAGGTATCGAGGGCGATCAAGACATCCGCCGAGGCGAGGTCTTCGTCAGGTGTCCTGATGCGATCCAAGCCTGGAAGAAAGGCGTATTTTTCCAACACCCCATCTTGATTGTAGCAGAGCACTTTTTTGCCCTGCTGCTCAAGAGCTAAAGCGAGGGCGAGCAGGCTGCCGTAGGCATCGCCATCGGGGCGGATGTGACTAATCAAGGCGATCGTCTGCTTATCCTGCAACTGTTCGAGGGCGTCGTGCCATGTGTTTTGCCATTCTTCCATGAGCCATGATGAGAGGGATTTTTTTGCTGTTGGCGATGCTAAAGATATTCGTGTCCACAAAGAGCTTTACCTGCACGCGGTCCTTGGGGAATGTAACGGTCATATGAAAAAAGCTTTTTCTTGGCTGCTCTGGGCGCTCGTAGTCCTTGTTGGTGTTGGTTCATTGGGGACAGTTGCTTTTGTGCGTGGCGAGTCCATGAACGCTTTGTGGCTCGTCGTTGCCTCGGTCTGCGTGTTTGCCATCGCCTACCGCTTCCATAGCGCGTGGCTCATGGCCAAAGTTCTGACTTTGAATGATAGGCGTTGCACACCCGCCTATACCTCCGAGGACGGGCGCGACTATGTGCCCACGAATAAATGGGTGGTCTTTGGTCATCACTTTGCCGCCATAGCCGGGCCTGGTCCTCTGGTGGGTCCTGTGTTAGCGGCGCAGTTTGGGTATTTGCCCGGCACACTCTGGATTTTGGTCGGGGCCACGCTCGGTGGAGCGGTGCATGATTCCATAGTCATGTTCTGTTCGATTCGTCGCAACGGCAAGTCCCTCGCTGAAATGGTGCGTGATGAAGTCGGTAAATTTGCCGGCGCGGTGGCACTCGTCAGCACGCTGGCCATTCTCATCATTATCATCGCAGTGCTCTCTTTGGTAGTGGTCAAAGCCTTGGCGGAAAGCCCGTGGGGACTGTTCACTATCCTGATGACGATACCAATCGCCATGATCATGGGGAGCGCACTTCGTTTTGTCTGCCCCGATAAAGTAGGGCTGGTGAGCGTGTTGGGAGCTATCGCTCTGTTAGCCAGTGTCTGGGGTGGTGGAATGCTGAAAGATTTTCCAGCCATCGAGCATTTCTTGACTGCCGATGAAAAAACCTTGGCATGGTCTGTGATGGCCTACGGTTTAGCCGCCTCGCTTGCGCCTGTTTGGCTCCTGCTTGCGCCCCGTGATTACCTCAGCACTTTCATGAAAATCGGCACCATAGGAGCCTTGGCTATAGCAATTATTTTCCTAGCGCCCGAATTGAAAATGCCTGCTCTGACCAGTTTCGTTGATGGTAGTGGCCCAGTCTTCGCTGGCGCGGTATTTCCTTTCTGTTTTATCACCATTGCCTGTGGGGCTGTTTCCGGTTTTCATGCCCTGATTTCCTCTGGAACCACCCCGAAATTATTGTGTCGGGAGAGCGATATCCGAGTCGTCGGCTACGGAGCCATGGTGACGGAAATGTTGGTAGCTCTTATGGCGCTGATCGCCGCGGCCTCGTTGGAGCCCGGTCAATACTTCGCTATTAACACCAAAGGTGACATCGCTGCTGTGACCCAAAAAATCACGGAACTCGGCTATCCCGTCACTGTGGCAGAGATGGAGAAATTGGCTTCTGATCTGGGAGAGAAAACCATGATAGGACGCGCTGGTGGTGCCCCCACTTTCGCTGTCGGTATGGCGCTGATTTTTGCGAAGGTGCTCAAAAGCACCCACGCGCTGGCACTCTGGTATCACTTCGCCATCATGTTTGAGGCGCTCTTTATTTTGACAACCATAGATGCAGGAACGCGAGTCGGTCGTTGTCTCATGCAAGATTTCCTGAGTCATGTCTGGAAGCCTCTCGGACCAGGAAGTGTGCGCTCGGACATCATCGCCAGTGTTCTATTTATTGCGGCATGGGGCTGGTTTTTGTATCAAGGCGTGGTGGATCCCCTGGGTGGTATCAACAGCCTCTGGCCCATCTTCGGGGTGGCCAACCAGCTCCTCGCCGTCATCGCACTTTCTTTTGGTATCACCGTGCTCATCAAGATGGGCAAAGCCCGCTATGCTTGGGTGGCTGGGTTGCCCTTGTGCTGGCTCCTAAGCGTCACCATGACGGCCGGCTACTTGAAAATTTTCAGTTCCAATCCCAAACTAGGCTTCCTCAGTGCCGCCGCTGAGTGGAGCGCCAAAGCCGCGGCTGGTGGAGACCCTGCGAAAGTGTCCGACTGGCAGCATCTGGCAACTAACAACACCGTAAACGCTTTTGTCACTGGTGCATTTCTGGTTTTAGTAATCATGATCGTGGGTGCCTGCGTGCGCGAGTGGGTGTTGCTCCTGAGCGGCTCGAAACAGCCCGAGCTGAAAGAAGCTCCTTACACCGAAGAATGTTTAGCCAACCAGAGTGCCGCCTAATAAAACGGCCTACACCTAGAGCCTCGGCTAGTTGAAACGACAAGGGGCGAGAGGGGCGAGTAGAAAGAGTTGCCGCGCAAGGACTCGAACCTTGAACACTCAGATCCAGAATCTGATGTGCTACCAATTGCACCACGCGGCAATGGGACTGCCACTTTGCAGGCACTCGGAATTCGGTCAAGCACTTTGTCTTTATCCATAAGGCGGC
>DYRQ01000056.1 GCA_020718645.1 Verrucomicrobium spinosum | reverse complement strand
TCTCACGCGGAGGCGCGGAGGAGGGATATCTTTAGGAGTTCTCTTTGGATGTATCGGGAGAGAGAGAGGAGAGGCGGTTGAGCGAGGCGTCAATTTTCGACATGAGATCGGGTTTGGTCTTGCGCTTGGGGTGTGGGGGTGGTGTGGCAGCAGGGCGGGGTTCAGGCTGGGGCAATGGAGGTGCTGGAGGTTCTTGAAAGGTGACTTCAAGAGCAGGCTCTGGGGCGGCGGCTATGGCTTGGGCTGCTTGTGCTCTCCGGGAGCGCTCTGTGTCAATGGCGCTGATTTCCGTTTGGAGGGATTGGATGTGGGCGGTGAGCTGTGCCTTGCTGGCTTCCAATTCAGCCGATTGCTGGGTTATGTCTGGGAAAGAGGATAGCTCGTTGCGGATGTCGGTGATGCGAGCCATGAGGCTGTCGCGTTCATTGATGAGATCGCCCAGTTCAGACCGGAGTTTTTCTACGCCATCGCGCTGTTTGCGCTGGGAGTCGAGCTGGGAGGAGATGATTTCAAATTCTGCGGTTAACTCGGCTTGCTTGGCTTTGGCCTCGGCGATGCGCAGGGCGATTTTCTCGCCCTCGACACGGACATGCTCCGAGTCGCTGGAGGTCATGCGGGTGGCATCGAGTTTGAGTCTGAGAGCGACGGTTTCTGTCTCGTAGAGGGCGAGTTCAGCCCGAGCTTCTTGGTTTTTGTCGCAGAGGTTGTTGAACTCATCGAGCTGGCGGGTGGCCTCGGCGATTTTCGCGCGAAGATTTTCGATTTCGACCTTGGCTTGGTCAAGGGTGCGTCCGGTGGTAGCCAGCATGGCTGGGGCATCACCGATGGCGTTGATCTTGGTCTCGAGGGCGGTGAGTTCGCTGCGCAGAAGGTCGCGGTGGTCGCGGATGGAGTCACCATCTTTTTGGATGTCTTCGAGTTTTTTACGAGTCTCTTCCAACTCGATGAGCTTGGCTTTTTTGGCGATGAGATCTTCGCGGATCTGGGCGGACTCGTGCTCGATGTTGGCTAGGCGGCTGCGGGCTTCAGAGAGGCGCTCTTTTTCAGCGTCGAAGTTTTGGAACTCGCGGGTGATGGCTGCCATCTGGGTGCGGAGAGTATCGCGTTCAGCTTCTTCTTCGGCGATTTTTTTCGAAAGACTGGCCAGCTCGTATTCGACATTGGCGAACTCGCCGAGTTGTTGGTGATTGACCTCGAGTGACTGTTTGAGTCGCTGGCATTCCGTAAGGATGTTATCGAGCTGGAAGTGGGAGTCGTCGAGCTGGCGTTTGCAATGGCGCAGTCGGTCAATTTCGGCGCGGATAGAGTCCAGTTCTTTAGAGAGTTCATCGCGTTGGGCGCGTCCGGATTCGATGCCTTTGAGGGCGATGTCGAGCTGGGACTGGAGGGCGTGCACCTCTGCCGATTTTTTCTGAGCCAAGTCGAGTTCCTTGCGGAGGTGCTCGCACTCTTCAGAGATGCGGGCATGGTCGGCGCGTAGGCTGGTGAGCCGCTGCCGGACTTCGGGGTCGTGGATGATGCGGGCTTTGGCGGATTCGAGCTGGGCGCGCATTTCGTCTTGCCCGGCGAGCAGGGTGCGAATTTCAGCGTTGATCCGAGCGTATTCCTGATGCGTCTCATCGGCGTCGTGAACCCGGGACTTGGCCTCAGCGAGTTTTGACTCGAGGGCGTCGCGTTCCTCTTGGATGCGCTTGAGTTGGAGTCGGCTTTTCTCGAGGAGCCCCATCGTGCCGAGGGACTCTGGCGAGGGGGTTCGGCTTATGTCGAGTTTGGATAAAAGTGTGGCTCGCTCAGCTTGGGCAGTCTCGATGTCGTGGAGGACGACTTGCAGTTCAGACTTGGCGCGGGCGAGTTCTTGGAAATCCTCTTGGGCACCATGGAGGCGGTCTCGGAGAATCTGGATTTCCTTCTGGATGCCAGCGAGTAATTCGTGGCTCTGGTTGAGGCGATGTTTGACGGGCTCGAAATGGATGAGTTCGAGAGAGAGGGAGTTGGCCTGTTCTTGGAGGTGTTTTTTTTCTGCTTGAGCCTCGCTGATCTGGGAGTTGGACGCCTCGAGTTGGGCTCGGAGGTCAGACAACTGGGAGCAACGCTCGGAGTTGGACTGGATGTAGTCTTGGAGTTGGGTGCAGAGTGAGCGTGTTTCTTCGAGCAGAGTGGAGGAGCGGGCGAGCTTGGAGGAGACCTCCTCGTGGGCGGCCAAGTCTAGTTCGAGGCGGTTGCAGTCGGCCTGAAGGAAGTCGCGTTCCGTGCGGGCTTGGATGATGGAACGCTCGTAAGTGGCAAGTTGGTCGTGGCATTGCTCGAGGTTGTGACGGAGCTGGGCGTTGCCTTGGAGCTTCGTGGCGAGCATGCCCTTTTGGCGGTCGAGTTCTGCGCGTTGGTCGGCGAGTTCTTTGCAGCCTTTTTCGGCTTCGGCGACCTGGGTCGTAATATGCTCGCGCTCGGCGCCACACATTTCGATTTGCTCACGAGTCTGTGTGATGGACGCGCTGATTTTATCGAGATCGAGGAGCTGGAGTTTGAGGTGCTCGAGGCGCTCTTTGGAGGCGTGGAGGAGAGCTTTGGCCTCGGCTTCTTTTTGTGTGATCTGGGAGAGCTGGTTGCGGAGTGGGTTGATCTCGGCAAGCTGAAGGCGCGAAGACTCGATTTCGTCTTCTGCAATGCGGCGATCCTCTTCGAGTTTAGAGACCTGTTCTTTGGATTGCAGGAGCTGGGACTTGACTCTGTCCAGTTCTGCAAGCTGATTTTGGACGGCCTTGAGTCTGGCACCAGCCTCCTCGCGGTCGCCTTGCAAGGCGCGGATTTTTTGTTGGGAGAGGCTCAGTTCTTTGCGGACGCCCTCGAGTTCCTCGGCGCGCTTCCGATCTGATTCAATGGATTTCTGGAGGTTGTCTTGCTCTTCGGAAAGGAGTTGCAGAGCCTGCTCGGTGCGTTCGAGTTCGGCCTTGGTATCAGAGAGTTCTTTGAGGTGTCCCTGTTGGATGGCCTGTTCGCGGACGAGGTCGGAGACGATTTTTCGTTCACTCTCCAGTCGCTCGGCGAGGGCGCGGTTGATATCTTGGGTGCGCTGGAGCTGCTCGATGATGGCGCGGGATTTCGCTACCTCGTTTTCGGCGTTTCTTTTTTCTGCCTGAGCTTGCTCCAAGGCGCGTGCCAGCTCTTGTCCCTTGGCTAGGGCTGCGGCTATCTCTTCAGGGGATGGTGTGGCTGGTGTAGGCGGTGCCGAGTCGAGGATGGCAGACTGTATGGTGGGTAATGCCTCGGCTGCGGACACCCACTCTCCACCATCGAGCGAGAGGTAGTCGGCAGGGGTGATCCAGCCTTGGGAGAGGCCGTCCTGAATTTGTTCAGGCGTGTAGGGTCCGTGCTGTTGCTCGTTCTGGTAGAGGTGTATGTCCACGGCGGAATCAGCGGTAAGTGGTGATACCCTGCAGCAGTTTATTCCAGGACTGGTGTAAGGTCTCCAAAGCTATAGCCTCTTAGTATTTACCAGAAGACTGGGCGAGGAGTTGGGTGATTTTTTGCACGGTATTGCTAGCTGTGATGCCACCATTTTCCCGGAGCACTTTGAGATTGCCGTGTTCAACGAATTGGTCAGACCAGCCGATCATCGCTACGGGTTTATGGATACCGGACGCATTCAGAGCCTCCATGACAGCGCTGCCGAATCCGCCGCTGAGGACATGGTCTTCCATGGTGCAGATGACCTTGGATTTGCTGGCAAAGCTTGTGAGTGTCTGGGTGTCGAGTGGTTTAATGAATCTGGCGTTCACTACCGCGCAGGAGATGCCTTGTTGTTGGAGGGTGGCCGCAGCCTCCATGGCGAGTTGAACCATGGGTCCGAGAGCGAAGATCACGGCATCATGGCCGTCGCGCAAAGGCTCCCAACTACCGATGGGTAGAGTGGCTGGCTTGTCTTTGATTTTGGTGCCTGGGCCGCTGCCACGGGAGTAGCGGATGGCGATAGGTCCCTTGTGCTCGTAGGCAGTGTAGAGCATGTCCACGAACTCGTCTTCGTCCTTGGGCTGCATGAGGACGATATTGGGGATGGGACGCAAGTAGGCGATGTCGAAGACGCCGTGGTGTGTCGGTCCGTCGTCGGGTGAGAGACCAGCACGATCCATGCAGAGCACGACATCGAGGTTCTGCAAGCAGACATCATGAACGATAGGGTCGAATGCGCGCTGCATGAAGGTGGAGTAAATGGCGCAAAAAGGCTTGAGTCCTCGTGTGGCCATGCCAGCGGCAAAGATGACAGCGTGTTCCTCGGCTATGCCCACATCGTAGTAGCGGTCTTTGTGCCGGGCTTGGAATATCTCGAGACCCGTGCCGTTGGGCATGGCTCCGGTGATGCCCACCACATTGTCGTGTTTATCGGCGAGCGCACTGAGTGTTTCACCGAAAACTTGCGAGTAGGTGGGCAGACCAGAGGCTGCTGTTTCACTGCCATCCGGTGAATAGGTATTGGGGCCGACACCGTGAAACTTTTTCTGTTTCGCCATCGCGAGGTCGAAGCCTTTGCCTTTTTTCGTGATGGCATGAAGCAAGACCGGATGGTTCTGGTGTTTGAAAAACTCGAAAGTCTTGACCAAGGTGGGCAGGTCGTGCCCGTCGAGAGGACCGTAGTAGGTGAACCCGAATTCTTCAAAAAGGGTGCTCTGTTTCCAGGCTAGACCTTTGAGACCTTCCTCGACTTTGTGGGCGAGGCGGACGGCAGCCTGACCGCCGATACGCTCGAGGAATTTCTCTGCGCTCTCGTGCAGGTGCTCATAGGTGGGGCTAGTGACGATCTTGTTGAGATAAGCGGCGATGGAGCCGACATTCTTGTCAATGGACCACTCGTTGTCGTTGAGGATGACAATGAGTTTTTTCGTGTGGTGCGCCGCGTTGTTGAGAGCCTCAAAAGTGACGCCACAAGTGAAAGCAGCATCGCCGCAGAGAGCTGTGACATGCTCGTGGCCGCCCTTGAGGTCACGGCCGGTGGCCATGCCTAGTGCAGCAGAGAGGGCTGTGCCTGCGTGCCCGGCGCCAAAGTGGTCGTGTGGGCTTTCTGTCCTGAGCATAAAACCATTGAGCCCCTCGTATTGCCGGATCGTGTGCATCTTGGATCGGCGTCCAGTCAGTATTTTGTGCACATAGGATTGATGGCTGACATCCATGAGGAGACGGTCAGTGGGCGAGTCGAAAACATAGTGCCACGCTAGGGTCAGCTCTACTACGCCTAGGTTAGGACCTAGGTGTCCGCCAGTCTTGGAGAGCGTCTGTATCAGCTCGTCGCGTATTTCTTGCGCCAGCTCGGGCAGCTCTTCCACTTTCAGTTTTTTGAGGTCCTGCGGACTCTCGATCAGGTCGAGGTATTTAGCCATAAAGTAACCAGATAGTGCCCAACTTTTCATGTCATGCAAGTGCAACTCCACACACTTTAATAATCACATCCAGCTACTCGAACTCGATCCAGCGCTGAAAATGCACGGATGATTCTCGCTAGAAAGGGGGGGAGTGCGGGAATTGGTGCTGGACGGTGTGATCCTCTCCCTGACGGACAGTCTGAGCTGGTCTTGGGATGGCGAGAGAGGGGGGTGAGAAAAATATGGGTTTTCCGAGGTATCGCTTGCCGTGCGCAGGGTGCGTGCTCTAATGCGTTTTCATGATTGTGTTAGCCGATATGCTCGCTGCCGTTCCTCCCATGCCCTTGGCATCAGGTGGGGGTATTATTTTTGCATTGAAAGAAACTACAGCAGAGGGCTTGGCTGTAGTGCTGGCTCTCGCCATAGGATCCATTTTTAGCTGGTCGGTCATGTTCACTAAAATTCAGACTATCCGCCGTGCGAAAAAAATGACGGCTCTCTTCTTGAAAGAGTTCCGATCCGAGCCCAACCCCATGCTGCTTTTTGCCCGTCAAGATCGTTTCCCCGGGTCTCCGATGCACACGATCTTCTGGGCCGGGTGCTCGGAACTTGCTTTCCAACGCACTGGAGCCAGCGAGGTGGACGAGACTTTTCTCGATAGGCTCGAGACCGGGAAGATGCTTTCTGATTCTGCTATGAATTCCGTGCGCTCTGCCATGGAAAGAGCCGTGGGTGAATCTGTTTTGAAGTTGGAAGATCAGATGGTGTTGCTCGCCACAGCCGTTAGCGGCGCTCCCTTCCTCGGCCTATTGGGAACGGTATGGGGTGTGATGGACGCCTTCAGTGGTGTCGCGCAAGCCGGCGTGGCCAATTTGCAGGCTTTGGCTCCAGGCGTATCTGGTGCGCTGGCTACAACGGTCATGGGTTTGCTGGTGGCCATCCCGGCGATGTTTGGTTATAATTTTCTCGTCGCTACCATACGCGTGATGACAGTGGAGATGGATAATTTTGCAGCAGAACTCGCCTCGATTTTCGAGCACCGTTATCTGGCTTCGGCCTGAGTATCCCATGAAAAGATTTTCCGACAGACAACTCTCCGGTGGCCATTCGATGGCCGAGCTGAACATCACCCCGCTGTTGGATCTCTGCTTCGTCTTATTGATCATCTTTTTGATCACCACTCCTCTCATGGAGCAGGGGATCAATGTCAATACGCCCTCTGCCTCCCCCATATCAGCCCCGCTGGATCCCGCCTCAGTCAAGACGGTCTCGTTGGATAAAGCTGGCGCCATTTTCCTCGATGGCACACCTGTGGGTATAGCCGAACTCGGTGCCCGCCTCGAAGGACTTCTGCGCAAAGATCCCAAACTGGCTGTCGGTATCCGTGCTGACAAAGCTCTCGCCTACGAAAAAGTGGTGGATGTGATTGATGTGCTCCAGAAAGTAGGCGTGAAGCAGTTCGGGTTGATCACCCGAGTGGAATCCCGTTGACCATGCGCCGGAGGATTCGCTCCCAGCCCAACCCAACTCAGCCAGTGGCTCCTGCAGGTGCCGCTGGATCCAAGAGCAACTCCGAACGGTTTCGCGCCAATCTCAAATGGGTAGCACTGGCGCACC
The DNA here is from genome assembly GCA_020718645.1 of Verrucomicrobium spinosum. Lineage (GTDB taxonomy): Bacteria > Verrucomicrobiota > Verrucomicrobiia > JADLBR01 > JAIBCM01 > DYRQ01. The sequence continues at coordinate 10,654 of DYRQ01000056.1, read as the reverse complement.
TCATCGCAGTTGCTCTCATGATCGGCACATCGTTCGTGGTCACAAAAAAAACGCCACCACCTGTCGTGCTCCAGCTTTTGCCCGAGGGTCAACTGGTTCGTGGCGACGGTGGCGTGCCGCCTCTGGGTGACTCCGATGGAGAACCTGCGGGTGGAGGTGCCAAGCCATCTGTGCCCGAGCCCCCGCCTTTGCCGCAGCCTGAACCTGAGCCGCCCAAGCCCAAGGCTCCCGAACCACCCCAGCCCGCCCCTCAACCAGTAGAACAGAAGCAGACTGAACCCGACCCATTACCCAAGCCCGACCCGGTCTCCGTCAGCCAGCAAGAACCAGATCCCAAACCGCAGCCTACGCCAGCCCCCAAAGCCAAGCCGGTGAAGGTCCAGCTCAAAGAAGTGACTCGTCCGAGCGCTGTCAAAGATGCTCCCAAACCCGTCCAACCCTCCACTACGACCACTACGAAAAACAGTGAAAAAAACAAAGCCGCCAGCGCCAAGGACAAGAGCGCCAGCCCAGCGACTGACCACAAGGAGGGTGACGGTCAAGGCCCCTCGACTGGCATCTCCTCCGGGGAACTCCGCGGGAGACTCAAAGGCAGGCTCGGAAAAGCGGGTGTAGCATCAGCAACTGCCGATGGGAAATCAGGTGTCCCAGGGGGCACTGGCACCGGGGATGCCGCTGCCTACTACTCCCTGATCCGAGATGTCTATTACAACGCGTGGCGTCAGCCCGTGAGTGTAGCGGCAGCGAATAAAATGTCGGCGCTGCTCAAAATACGCATATCCAAAAACGGCTCCATCCTAGCACACGAAATAGCCCGCAGCTCTGGCAGCAAAGAAATGGATGAATCTGTTCTTGCCGCCGCGCGTTCTGTGGCGACAATCGGCACCAGTCTCCCTGATGTCCTCGGTTCAGATTTTGCCGAGGTGACAGTGGAATTTGAATTTTGAAAGGTCATTTATGAGTAAATTACAAGGTAAGTTCACTGGACTGCTCCAGCATGGCGCACTGCTGCTCGGGGCGGTGTTCGCCTTTGCCCCGCTCTCGCTTTCCGCTCAAGTCGTCGTGAGCAAGGGCAAGTTGCAAGTGGCTCTGGACAAGATCAGCGGGGCCTCGGCTCTCGAAGCGATCAAAGTGCTCGAGCACGATTTCAAACGCTCGGGTGTGATCGAAGTCGTTCCCTCGACCCGGGCTCAGTATGTAGTCGAGGGCACCGCCTCTGCCTCCGCCCTCCAAGCCTCTCTCGTGGACGCCTCCAAGCGCGCAAGCCTTTTGCAAAAAAATTATTCCGGTTCAGGCCGCTTTCCCATTCACCAGTTTGCTGATGAGGTAGTCGAAATCCTCACCGGCACCCCGGGCATCGCCACCACACGCATCGCCTTCACCTCGAAGTCCGGTGCAGCCAAAGAACTCTACTTGATGGATCTGGACGGCGGCGGTATCCGCCAGATTACCCGCGACAGCGTGCTCTGCGGATCTCCCAGCATCGCTCCGGATGGCCAGCGCATCGCCTACACTTCCTACAAGAGTGGTTACCCCGATGTTTACCTCGTGGAAATCGGATCGGGCAAACGCATGAAAGTGGCCAGCTACCCCGGCATCAATTCCGGTGCCGCCTTTGCGCCCAAAGGGGACATGCTCGCCCTCACCCTGAGCAAAGATGGCAACCCCGACATCTACACCCTAGGCCTCGGAGGAGGCAGCCTGACCCGAATCACGCGCACACGCGGAGCCGATGCCTCCCCCAGTTGGGCACCCAACGGAACTCACATTGTTTTCACCAGCGACGACCGCGGAGCGCCCCAACTCTTTACGGCTCCCGCAGATGGCAGTGGCCAGATGGATCGTTTGCAGGTGGGGCAACTCTATGCGACTGAGCCATCTTGGTCCCCCGACGGCAAGCTGATCGCTTTTAATGCGCGCATCGGTGGACAGTTCCAAGTTTGTGTTTACGACATGGCCACCAAAGTTTCCCGGGTGGTCACTACTGCTGGGAACAACGAAGATCCCTCTTGGTGCCGCAACTCCCGTCACCTCGTATTCTCTCGCAGCGGCAAACTAGTCCTGCTGGACACGGTGTCCGCAGAAACCTATGATATAGACAATGGCTTGCGGGATTGTGTGGAACCTGCATGTTCTCGATAAGAAAGATAACTCTATGAAAAAACTGATAGCACTGACTCTGGTATCGCTGGGAGCGCTCGTTCTCCCCGCCTGTAAAAGCTCTAAACCCTACGACTCGACTGGTGCTGGTGGGCCAGGCTCCGAGGTGGACTACACCTCCATGGGCCAGCTTCCCGACCGCGGCAACTTTAATCCTGAAACAGATGTGGATTACTCCGTATTCCAAAAAGACGGCAGCGAAACTGGTATCATCTATTTCGCCACGGATAGCTCCTCTGTAGCAGCCGACCAGCGTGCCAAGCTCGACACCGTAGCCTCGTGGATGTCTGAGAATACCGGCAAGACCATCCTCATCGCTGGCCATTGTGATGAACGGGGAACTCTCGAATACAATCGCGCTCTCGGCGAGAGGCGCTCGATTGCCGTGCGCGACTACCTCATCGGACTCGGAGTGGCTGCTGACCGTGTCTATACCCACACTTACGGCGAGGAAAAACCCGCTGTCCAAGGTGGTGGTGATTCGGCTTGGGCCAAAAACCGCCGCGCCGAGATTGGCGTAGTCACTCGTTGAGTAGTTGATTTTCCGGCTAGTCCCGGACAAGAGGGCGCGGTTTAAGCCGCGCCTTTTTTATATCCTCTTTTGGCGAAGCTGGCACAGACTTTGTGAGAATATGAAATTCGCTCTGTTCACCACGACCTTTTACCCGACTCTCGGCGGCGCCGAGAAACAGCTCGACCTCTTGGCTCGTGGCCTCATGGCAGAGGGACATCAAGTAGTGGTGATCGCACCAAGCGCCAAGAAAGCCAGCGACGACTTGCGCTTCCCGTATCCCGTTTACCGCTACCCGAAGATACGATCGAAAAAATTTGGGCTCCGCTGGCATGCGCGATTTATGGAGCGTCTGCACCGCTCCCAGCGTTTCGACATCCTCCACGCACACGGGGCATTCCCGGCAGCCTACATGGTCATGGATTTTGCCAAGAAACATCGCCTGCCTCTTGTGCTTCGCGCCTACGGTGGGGATGTCTTGCCGGGCGAGGGCATAGCAGGCTCGCCTTGGTTGCGCCGCAAGCTCGAGCGTGCCGCCGCCGCCGCAGATAGGCTCATTGCACAGAACGCTGAACTCGTCACTCTGCTCGGGGAATTGTCCGGGCACCCGGAGCGAGTCGTGCAGATCCCGAACGGGCTAGATTTATCCGAGGTCGGAGCTGTCTCGCCAGCCGCCGCGGCACAGTGGTCGGCCTCCTCGCCCTTCGTCTGCACCCTCAGCAATCTTTATCCGAAAAAAGGTCTGGATCTTCTACTGGAGGCGTGGGCCATCGTTGTGCGTGAACTGCCGCAGGCGCGTCTGATTATCGCCGGGCACGGTCCAGAACGCGAGACTCTCCGAGATCGCGCAGAGCAGCTCGGCATTGCGGCCAGTGTTCTTTTCCCGGGCAATATCACTGGCTCAGAAAAATGGGCCTTGCTCGGTTGTTGCGAGGTGTATGTCAGTTCTGCTCGCAGAGAACCCTTTTCGAATGCGTTGCTGGAAGCCTTGGCGGCAGGGTGCCGCGTGGTAGCCACTGACACAGGTGCCAATGGCGAGATGGTTCGCACTTGCGGCTTGGGTGAACTGGTGCCAGTGGGTGACATTCCGGCATTAGCCCGAGCATTGACCCAAGCGCTCAAGGATGGAAACCCGAAACTGGACTCAGCCCAGCGCCGGCAACGGATGGCTCCCTATGCCTATGCCCATACACTGGCCAGATATTTGGCCATGGTAGAAGATTGGCAACAACCCCCACGCCCCGACGGATCCTTTACCTGATCCGGATCATTTGTCGCGAGCTACACGGAGGGCGGCACGGGGAGGTGTAAAGTAGAAGCGGCATCCTGCCGCTTTTCTGAAAAAATTTCCCGCCACGCTCGCCACTTGCCTGCGCGCAGCGCGCAAGCAGGCGGCGCAACGGGGGGAAAAGCAGAAAATCCCAAACGAAGCCACAAAGACGCGAAGGGGGCAGGCTTCGCCTGTTTGTATTTTTCACCTGTTGGACAAGGTTCGTGCTCATTATGAGCAGAACACGGGCTGGAAGCCCGCGCTCCGTTAGGGGGAAAACTCACACGAAGAACGGAGGGTGGGCATCTTGCCCACCACCAGAAAAATACTAGCTAAAAGCCCACGCCGCTTTAGTGCGTGTCGTAGGCCTTGAGCGCCTCGGCTAATTCTTCGTCGGTCATTTCACTGTTCCAAATAGCATCCGGCTGGAGCACTGCTTGCACCCGTGTCGGGCCGTAAGGACCTACGAATAGGGTCTGTTTTTTCGAGACGGTCCAGTCGGTCACTCGGGTGGTTGGCACGCGGATGCCGGATTCGTGGGCGTAGCTGATTTCGAGAGTTTCAGGGCGGCTGGGGTCACAGCTCCACTCGTGCACGGTCAGGGTGTCGAGTGGGCCGAGTTTTTTCCCAGTGGGGGTCTTGATTTCGATCTTGTAGTTCAATGCAGCCGAAATCACCCGCAGACGACAGGTCTCATCAGCGGGTGGTTCAGCGGGAGCATCGTCTCCTTTTTTGATAGGAGCCCCCGCTTTATCATCGTATCGCTGGATGACGGCTTTGCCGTTCTCCGAGACTGCCACGAGCGTGAAAAAACTTTTATGGTCAGCTTTGACATCAAATTTCCCAAGGGTTTTCGAGCCATCAGCAGTTTGAAACTCCAGAGAAGTGATTTTGAGAGGCACAGGGATGTAGGTGCCCACGATGCCGGGTTTGATAAAATTAAAGACAACAGAACCTCCAGCCATGACTCGGATCGGGCCGGAGGTGTGTGGCAACATATTCGCGCAGCGAACGAAATAATGCGGGGGCACCACTACAGGTTTGGTGGGTTTTTTCTTCTCGGCAGGGGGAACCTCCTCCTCGGGCGCGGGAGGCGGTGGCGGTGTCTGAGCCACGAGCGAGTGGCTGCACAGCCAGGCGCTGAAGACTAAGGCGAGCAGGGTGAAGATGAAGTGAACAGGCTGCCGGGACTTCATTTGAACTCCATGTTCAGAATTGTAGCCGTGGTGTTGGTCGGGGTGTTATTGGCAACCAGCGCAGCCAAAGTGCTCCTATCTTGTAGAGGATCTTCTTGGCGATATTGCCGGGAAGTTTCCACCAAGGCTTGGAGGCGGGAGGTTCCTTGTTTTACAAACTTCTCATTGCGGATCACACCGGTCTCGGCGACGACATAGACGGTGAAGGCCGATCCTTTCAGACAGATCAGATTAGCGACATTTCGGAAAGCTTCCTCCCTCCCTCGATCCAGACGATTGTTGTTTTGTTCGTTGGGTGCCATGTCAACTCCGGTGGTATAAAGCGTGGTGCCTGAGTTAAAAATATCGAGGTCTGACAACATGCCCAAACGGGTGAACACACCACCCGTCGCCACGCTATCCGTGCTGCTCTGGTCTTGGAATGCCACCATGGCGTTGACGATATTGGTGGCGTGGAGGGTAGAACCAGCAGTGCCACCAAGGGTGGGGTCGAGAGCGGACGGGAAAACAATCTGTCCACTCTGGTTAGTGACTGAGGTGGTGACATTGGTTTGCGTGGTGATCTGGTCAAAGAGCGCGTAGAGGGCTTTGTTCTTAGGATCGCGGAGGGCGGAGTTGATGTTGATCTTGCCCCGGAATCCGTTGGTAGCCGTGTCGGCATAGAACAGATCCAGCAAACGGGAAGCGTTATTGTCAGGAGAAACTTGATTTAGAGGGTTAGGGCCAATCGCTGTTGTTTGCAGCTCGCACGCCGTGCCCACCCGCGAGCCAATCGGCAAAGTGCGGAAGCCGCCGCGGTTGATCACCCTTTTGCCACCATCTTGGTAACCGTTGCCGGATACAGCAGGGTCATAGATGTGCCCAAGTTCACCGATGGATCTCATAGCGCCGTCGCGGATAACAGAAATACAGTTGGTAGTATGGCGGATGTCGCGTTGGACGCCGGGTTCTGGCACCCATTCGTCACGGGGACAAGTGGAGTTGATGCTGTCTATAGCTCGAGTAAAACTTGTAGCCGCATTGCGGGATTCCTCGCCCAAACTTAATTCGCCATCAGGGGTGAGAGATCGGTGGCACTGATTGCGACGAGTCGAAGTGCAGCTATAAGTGCCAGCCATGGCATCATATTCTGGGAAATACTCTGTGATAGACCTCGGGTCGCCACTGTCTAGCGGGTAGCCGCGAGCTGTGTTGTTCCCGGAATTCGGACGATCATTTCCGAAAGGTGTCGTTGCTAGGAAGACTTGATCTTCACTGTGGGTAGTTCTGTAAGTCAGGCCACCAGTGTATTGGTTGAGACGAGGGGCAATGAAGAGAAAGCCATGGTCGTTGATAAAAGCCGCTTGGAGAATGTTAGGACTGTCAGTGCCATCATTGGCGCTTGAGCCGACAAAACGAAAACCGGGTCCCGCGCCTCCAGTCGGCCAAGGAATAACTGAATCAGCGAGCATGTTGGGGACGCGGACTTTGTTGGGTTGTGCCGTTGATCCATATTTGTTGACCGCCCATGAATCTTGAGATGCCGTAGAGGGCAAAGTGGTGAGAAGAGTGTAGTTTCCAGAAGGTATCAGAGCGGCGGGGGCGGATCCTAATTCTAAAGATACGCTCCAAACATCCGTGTTGGAATTGATGGTTCCTGGATTGTTTTGTGAAACTGTTACTGACGAGGAATAACTTTGCACCTCGGGTCTCTGGGTCATGATGATACGGGGATTGGAGCCGAGGTATGTTGCATTCAACTCTATATTTTTATTGTGGATGTTCCATGTCTCCCAGGTGTGATATGGGGTAATGCTGGTGTAGGCATTACGAACCCAAAATCCTACATAGTCTTGGATATTTGGCACGACTTCTTGGCCAAAAACTGCGGGCGGAGAGACGGGAGCCACATAGTTGGCGGGATCTGGATTGACCCAATTTCCATTGGCGTCCAACACGGTGGGTTGGTGGTCGGCATCAATGTAATCGTAGATATTGGCTGCAACTTTTACTGTGTATCGAAAGGCATCGTTGGCTAACGGGCCAGCAACACCAGCCGCACTCGCAGATGCCGTGATACCGCTGTAATATCTGAGACCAAACGACGGAATACCGTTGGTAATCCACTCGGCCATGCGCCAGACATTGGCTGCGATATCAGTGCGACCCGGTGCCGTGGTGTAATTGGTGGCGCTGTTGACGAAGCGGTTGATGTCCAGGCGTCGGTAGCCACGGAATTCATTAGTGGTGCTTCCTGATATGAATTTCTCTAAGCCGATAACACCGCGTTCGTCGGCTTTGGAGTAGAGGGTGACGGAGGAGCGAAGTTCGTCGTAAAGAGTTTTGCTGATCTCGGGCACAATCTGGCGCAGGGAAGCGAGGCTCAGGAACAGATACTTCTCTGGCACAGCCGAGCGTTTTTCTACTATCGTAGTGGCTTGGCTGCCGAATAGGGCGTGCAAGGAGATGTCCGAAACCGTGGCGCCGTCCTCTCGGGCGTGGCTGGTGGTCAAGCGTTGTCCTGTAATGGCATTGGTGGCGCGGCCCACTACCGAGAGGTCCACCTTGGCGCTCTCGTCATCAATCCAGTAAGCATAACGCCCGATGACTTGGTCGTTGTCGTTGCGCAGATAGATCCATGGCACTGGGATGGTTTTGCGCTCGTTGTCTTCATCCGTGAGACCGATCCAACCTTTGGAACCCCAGCGCCCGGCGGCATTGATGTCCACCCAGTTAGTGGTGTTCTCGTAGTTTTCAAAATCGAAGACGGCTTCCTGAGAGTCGTAGAGGGAGGATTGGACATCGTAGAAATGTTCGGCATCTCCGACAGTGATCGCGGAGAAGAGGTGGTTGGTCTTGGAGAAGAAATCCTCGGGACCCAAACCAGTGAAATCGGTTGGAAAACTTTTCATTTCCAGCGCGACCAGATACGGTGCTATGAGGTTGCCTGAGCCTGTGATGTCGTTGGTGACATACGAGGTGATGAGGCACTTGGCTTCCATGCGCTCGAGGCGGTGCATGGCATCGGCCAGACCGCTGCGGGCGACGAGTTGGGATTTGACGGTGTTCAAGTAAGCGCGGGAGGCGATGCGTTCGATGCGCATGTTAGTCAAGAATGCCGTGACCGCGACCGTCATAACCATGAGCACGAGCAGAACCGACACGAGAGCCGAAGAAGTATCCCCCGAGCGGAGGGAGAGCGGAGAGGGAAGTTGGGAGGAAGGGCGTGGCATGGTGTGGGCTATCTTCCGCTCACAGGGATGCGGGTTTTGAAAAGTTGGGTGTGGGGCAGGATCAGGTTTTTGTGGGCAGGGGAGTTGGTGTCGAGCCAGTCCTCTTTGGTGAGGCGGGACTCGGCGATTTTAGCGGCAGCGGCGGAGCTGAGTGCTTTGAATTGAACCTCGATGTAGGTAGGCAGGTTGTTGGTGGCGTAAAATTGGTCGCCTTCGACGAGTTTTACTTTTTCTATTTCACGGGTGCCGGAGCCTGTGGTGGTGTTGGTGAAGAGGGAGACACGGAAGTCCCAGACATAGGGCGCTAGGGTATCATCTGTGGCACTGTCGCTGCCGGTGGGAGTGAACACCGCCTCGTTGGTAACCGAAAAAAATGGGAGCTGGGCAAAGAGGTTGGAATAAGTCCGGTCACTGTCCTGAAAGTGGCGCTTGAGCATGTAGGCTTTGTAGCGGTTGTCCCAGTAACAGTAGAACCCGACGGAACAGATGTCGCTTTTGCCGGGATTGCGGGAGAGGGTGAGGGCGTAGATCTCCGAGTTGGTCGTGTCCTGCTCGACATTGTAGAACGAACCGATGCCGAGGTTGGTGAAATAGAAATTGGTGGCGTAGGAGAGGGTGCCGGAGAGGTTGGTGGGGAAGACCTCAGCACCGCCTTTGTAGAGGTTGCCGAGGTCCCGGTTCAGCACGAAGAGCGCGGCACGAGCTTCGCGGTAGGCGTCCACTTTGGCCTCGGCTTGCTGCCAGGTTTTCATGGCAATACCGAAGAGCTGGAAGAGCATGACCATCATCATCGAAAGCACGCCCATGGCGACTACCATCTCCACCAAAGTGAAGCTGCGCTGCTGGGTCTGTCTGTGCTGGGTGAGTGGCATGGTGGCGGTCAGTATCTGCCGATAATCGAGACAAAGGTGTTGGTGGAAGAGGGGTTGGAGAGAGAGGTAATGTAAAGTGAGACGAGGGAGCCACGAGGGGTGCCATCCTCTTGGTTTTCGAAGCCGCGCAGGAGGGTGTCCGTGTCGGTGTCCCAGGAGAGTTGGAGGGTGTAGATGGTGTTCTCGCGTTTGGCCACGCTGAGGTATTCCCCGTTCATATCAGCGTAGAGGAAGCGAGTGCCGGGCTGAGATAAATTAATAACATCATCCTGGTGATCCTCTTCCCTGTCTAGGTCGAGAAATATGTTGGTAAAAGGCTGGGCGCGCAGGGTGGTAAAAATGGATTGAGCCATCTGGGCAGCGCGGGTTTCGTGGGCGCTCTCTCGACTGGCAGCCAGACCTACAGGCAGGAGTCCGAGGATGGAGACGATGCCAATGGAAACAATGCCCAGAGCTACGACCACTTCGATCAGAGAGAAGGAGGGGGTGCGTCTCAGCAAGGTGTGCTGGCGCAGCTTGCTGGGGGTGGAGTGCGAGAGGCTGGAGATCATGGGATGATCGTGGTCCATCGAGCTTTGCCAGTGTAGCGAGAGACTTTGATCTCGTCGAAATAGAGAGAAGCCATACTGCGGTCGTCGTCAGCGCTTCGTATTTCCTCCGGTGAGGTATCGGCTTTGGAGGCGAGGGAGGACTGGTGCTTCTCTGTGCCGGAGCCATTGATAGTGCCCTCGAAGAACAACAGGCGGAGCAAGGAGGAGTCAGCGGGATATTCGACCATGCCAGCTTCATCGAATTTCAGATAGTGTAGCGCCATGGCACGGGCAGGGCTGAGATACTCGGGCACAGGGAACTCTCGGACGGGCGACTTGCCGCTTTGCAGCAGGGAGAAAGCCTCACTTTTCAAGGAAATCCCCTCCGGGAGCAGCTCCCACCTGGAGGCAGGCACAAAGTCATTGAGTTCGCTCGTGCGACTCTCTTCGGCGATATCGGGGTTGTCATCCGATTCGGTGGAATCGTTGTCAGCAGAGATCACCGAAGATTCGCTCTCGAGGTAAAAGGCGAAGGCGCGGTTTCTATAAGCCTCCGGCGCAGATTCGCCCGCGAAGACCATGTAAACGGGGCGCCCGTTGGAAAGAGCTATCGAGCGAGCTTGGTCAAAGGCACCGAGCAGCAAAGAGACGGCACCCTTGCGACCAGTGGATTTGACGGTGGACTGGAGCGCAGGCATGGTGAGCGACATCACGATCGTCATGATGGCGATGACAGCCATCATCTCCACGAGGCTGAAAGCACGCGGTGAGCCTGAGGCACAGAAGCGGCTGGACTGGAATCTCATGTCCATACTTTATCCATGCAGTGCGGGAGTGTCGGAAGCTTGGCGAGATTGTTACAATTCCGAATCACTGATCAGACACACGCGGATAGGAAGCCTG